>NZ_JAKRMZ010000019.1:0-57166 GCF_022345915.1 Corynebacterium sp. ACRQP
CGACTTGCATGTGTTAAGCACGCCGCCAGCGTTCATCCTGAGCCAGGATCAAACTCTCCACAAAAACAGTTTCAGCAGAAACAGGCCGTGAAAAGCCCAAACCCAACCAAAAACAAACCAAACACCCAACACCCAAAACAGGCATCAAGTGACTGGCAAAATCCAAAAATTACAAAGGTTCAACAACCAACCCCCAACCCGACGGGGTCATAAGCAGGGGCTGGCCAAAAATACGTGAAACATGTTCAACCACACCCCACGCACACCGAACCAAAAACGATGACGCGATCCATCATTGGAATTCAACCACGCCACCACCGGCACACACCCACAGGCGCGCACCACACAGTGCACAAAAGGCAGGCAAACACACCCACGCAACAAAAGTACATTGGCACACTATCGAGTTCTCAAACAACACCAGCACACCCAAACCAACCCACACAAGTGGACCAGTCCGAAAGTGACTTTGGAATCCGCCAGCGATTGTTTTCCTGCCCGCCACACAAACCGGAAAGAATCTCACCTTCCAGCGGGGCGTTGTCGGTCTCGCTGACTCGATATAAGTTACACACACCCCACACACAACACAAACCCGCAGCGCACAGCCTTTTTTCTATACGTTCTTACGTGCTTGTTTCGGGTTCATGTAGCCACCCAAGAACGCGGCGTGCATGCCAACACCGATGAGCAGGAAAACCCCAGAGACCACCAGGCAGTACAAGGCCTCCCCGTCCATAAATGACGCCACTTCCGCTGACCGAGAAACCGGAATGGCCAGGAACATTGCCGGCAACAGCCCCATACCGCTGCGTCGCACCTTCATTGCCGTCCCCAGCACCGCGCACGCAAAGGCCCCCGCGGCCCCGACCGCAACCGCGGCCCAGCTCAAGTGCGAGACAAAGCCGACAACCAACAGGTAAACCAGCACCGACACCACCGAGGCCGCCAACGACGCAGCGAGCCACCGCCGCCGCGGCACCCCGTAGCTCGCGCCGACGTCCGGACCGGCGATCCCCGAGCCGTACATGCAATACATGGCGTACCAAACCAACAGTGGCAACGCCCCGATCCAGAGCCTCAAAGGCTCACTACCGATGAAGCTGGCCAGGTACAGCGTCACGCAGTGCGCCGCCGCGATACCCAAAGCCCACAGCAGCTGCGGTTTCCACACCAGCTCAACAAGGAAACCGCCGGACCCCAGGCGCCCGCGAACGCGTTCGCGCCCTTCCGGCACTTCGCCGGTGACAAAGCGCTGCCCCATAATCAGACCGATCGCCAACGCACCCAGGGCGCCCAGCACGCCGACCCAATCGGGCCGCAGCAGCAGCGCCACCACCACGCCGATCACGACCGCGGGCACCACAGCCATCGCGGCCAGTCGCAGCCGCCAGGCCCGGGGCATCCCATACGCCATGTATGCCGTCTCCTCCATCGACAGCGCACCAATCACAAACAGGGTCACCATCGCAGGTGTCATCACCGCAGTGAGCGGGTGGTCCGTAATCGTCGCGCCGAGGCCGAACATCACCGCCAGCGGCACCATCCACAGCAGCCTGAACAGCGAGGGGGCGACGAACTGGTGGCGGAAGAATCCGAGCAGGGTCGTGTTCATCAGTACACCTCCAGGTAGTGCTCGATGAGGTCGTCGAAGTGGGCGGGGCGGGCATGGCGCGAAGCGGCGTCGATAGGCAGAAGCTCCCCTCCAGCCACCGCGAAGCTGTCGGCATCCTCGGGGGCACATTGCTTTGCGACGGCCCCCTCACGTCCCAGAATCACCGCCGTATCCAGCACCTTCGCCGCATCATCGATGTGGTGGGTGGCCATGACGATGGTGCGGCCGGTGTCCGCCTGGTCCAGCAGGTGGCGGTAGAACACCTCGGTGTTGTGGGTGTCCAGGCCGACGTAGGGCTCGTCCAGGAGTAGAAGATCGGTGCCGGAAGCGAGCCCGATAACGATGGCGATCATGGCGCGCTGCCCGCGGGAGAGCTTCCCGTAGCGGGTTTCCAATGCCTGATCCATGGCGAAGTCGGCGGTCAGTGCGTCGGCAAGCTGCTGGTCCCAGGTGCGGTAGCGCAACCGCGCACCCTTGATTACATCCGCGCCGGACCACGTGCCCGGGTAGGCGGTGTCAACGCCGGTCAGGCACGTGTTGTCCATGACAAACGCGTTGTCGAAGGGGCGCACGCCGAACACCTCGACGGTGCCGGAGGTGGGTTTGAGTTGACCGGACAGGATGCGCAGCAGCGTGGATTTTCCCACGCCGTTGCGGCCGAGCAGGCCGTGGATGCCGGGGCCCAGATCCAGGTCGACGCCGGTGAGCACGTCCTTGGAACCGAAGCTGCGGGTCAGGTCGCGGGTGTGGATGGTCATTGGTACATGCCTCTGCTTTCTGCGACGCGGTCGATTAGGTCGTGGAGGTCGGAGCGGGTGTAGCCCAGGTGCAGGGCTTCGTCGATGAGCGGGGCGATGTAGTCGCCGGCGAAATCCTCGCGACGCTTCGCCAGGATCTGGTCGCGGGCCCCGTCGGTGACGAACATGCCGAGGCCGCGGCGCTTTTCCAGCACGTGATCGTCGACAAGCAATGCAAGCCCCTTGCGCGCCGTCGCGGGATTAATTTCATGGAACTGGGCGAGCTGATTTGTCGACGGTGCTTGCTCGCCGGGCTTCAGGGTGCCGTCGACGATGAGGTCGGCGACGAAACTGGCGATCTGCACGAAGAGCGGCTCTGCGTCAGTGTTCATGCCCTGCCCTCCGGTTGATTGGTTAGTTACTCGAGTAACTAACTGACTATCACGCAGCCCGGGGGAGCGCAACCAGTTCGCAGGAAACCGTGACAAATACGACGTGGAATGACTGAGCTTTTTCAGGCAAGATGGTGCGTGTAACGCTACTTAGCAACGAAAAAGAATCGGAATTTAGGAGCCATGCTTGAACGCACACTTGTGTTCGTCGACACGTCATACCTGCTCGCGAGCTTTTACAACTCGTGGGAAATCGGCGCCCGCGCACAGTTAGAAATTGACCTGCCGGAGGTTGTGGCAACCCTCGGCAAAATGATCACCGACCAGCTCAACCAACCAATCCACCGCCAGTTCTGGTACGACGGCATCCCCGACTCAGGCCCGCACCGCTACCAGCGCGCGCTGCGCACCTGCGACGGCGTGCAACTGCGCACCGGCCAACTCATCGAGTGGGGCGAGCGCCGCACCCAAAAAGGCGTGGACACCCGCCTCGTCGCCGACCTTGTGGTCAACGGCGTGAGCGAAAAATTCACCGACTTCGTGCTGGTCTCCGGCGACGCGGACATGATCCCCGGCGTCGAGGAAGTGACCAGCCGCGGCGCGCGCATGCACCTCTACGGCTTCGGCTGGGACTCCATGTCCTCCGCCCTGCGCCACGCCTGCGACAGCACCACCATCCTCGACCCGCGCGAGGACTTCGCCGACGCCATGCGCCTCCAGGTGCTCGAGGGCCCGCTCCCGCCCAGCATCAGGGAGCGCCCGCTTAACGACGCTGCTCCGCTCGAAGAGGCGGACGGCCCCACCGCGGTTCCAGGGCTGGGCCCCGACCCGCTCCGGCCGGACGCCGGCGCTGCGGGGGACAACTCGGATTCGGACGCTACTTCGGATGCCGCCTCTGCGGGTGCTTCGTCCGCCCCGAAGCCGGGACAGGCGCCTGCTGCCGCACCCGCCGCCCCGAAGCCGTCGGACATCGTGGGCACCCCGACCTCGCAACAACGCACCCACCGCCCGGACGAACCAGAGATGGACGAGCCTTCCGAGGCACAGGTGGAGGCGAACAACGAGTCGAACAAGCCCGGTAACCAGAACGTCTCCAGCGAGCCCGACCGCCCGTCGGCGCCCGCCCCGTCGGCGCCCGCCGAGGGTGCGAAACCGTCGCCCGCGTCGCTCGCCGGCACCAGCACGGACGCGCCTGCGAGCGCGCCGAAGCCGGGGCCCAAGCCTGCGCCGAAGCCGTCGATGATGGCTCCGCGCCGCAAGCTGCGCTCCCGCTACGTGCCGCTTCCCGAAGAAGTGTGGACCTCCGCCGGCTTCCAAACCCCCTACGACGTGGGCCAGCAGTACGCTAACTGGTGGTTTGAGAACGCCGCCTCCAGCGAACAGCGCGACAACGCCCACCTCCTCTCCGGCGGCGGGCTGCCCCCGGAAATCGACCGGCCGCTGCTGCAGTTCGCCTGCGAAACCCTGCACGAGTACACCTTGTCCGAGACCCAGCGCGTCAATCTCCGCGACGGGTTCCACTCCGGCATCCGCGGCGTACTCATCAACATCCGCCGGGAGAGCTAACGCGGTTCTGGAGTTGTTGCGGCGCTCCGGGGTTTCGGCCCTCGGGGCGCCTTTTCCGACCCAATTGCGGGATAGTTCACTCGCTTGTGAACTAATCGGACTGCGGGCTTTCAATGTCCTGGGGATAGTGAATTATTCAACCGTCCAAGTGGGAACTAATTCACTGATCGGGTCTCGGTGAGTGAACAAATCCGCTAGGGGCGCCGACACTTCGCGGCGGAATCTGTCAGTCAGCCCCTCGAGCCCCAGGTCAGCACAAACGGCCGCCGTAATCTGTCAGGCGGCCGTTTGTGATCTGCTAGTTGGAGGCGGTTAGTCCTCGTCGCGCATGTACTTCTCGGCGTCGGCGAGGATGTCGTCGGTGTTGTTGGCGTTGTCGGTGTCGGAGGTCTCCGGGGCGTCGGCGGCGACGCGACGGGAGCTGCCGGACGGCTTCAGCTCGGCGGCGGACTCGGCGGCCTCGCCCTCACCAGAGCCCGCCTCGAGCTGGCGGTCCGCGTCACCGGCGCCCGCGCCGGAGCCGGCCTCGAGCTCGCCGGACATGGACGCGCGGATCTGGTCCAGACGGCTGGCGGCGGCAGCGTCGGTGGAGCCGGACTCGATCTCGGCCATGCGGTCGGTCATGGAGTCCTTCATCAGCTCCTGCTGGCCCAGGGCGTTGGCGTAGCGGCGCTCAATCTTGTCGCGCACACCGTCGAGGGTGGGCACGTTGTCGTCGTTGAACTGGTTCATCGAGTCCATGGTCTTGGCCGTCTGCTCCTGCATGCGGGCCTGGTTGAGCTGGGACTCGAGCTGAGAGACCTGGGAGAGCTGCTCCTTCAGGTGCGCCTCGGACTGCTGCTGCTTCTGCTGCGCTTCCTTGGCGGCGTGGTCGGCGGACGCGTAGGCCTGCTTGGTCTGCTCGAGCTCCTGCTCCACGGACACCAGCTGGGTGGCGATGACCTCGGCGGCGTTGTTGAACTGCTGCGCCTTCTCGGCGTCGCCGGCCGCCTCCGCCTTCTGCGCGGCCTGCAGGGCGGTGCGCGCCTTGTTCTGCAGGTCCTCCTGGGACTTGATCAGGCGTTCCATCTTCATCTGCAGCTGGTTCCGGTTGCCGATGATGTTGGCCGCGTGCTCGGAGATCGCCTTGTGCTGCTCCTTCGCAGCAGCGACGGCTTGCTGGATCTGCACCTTCGGATCTGCGTTCTGGTCGATCTTGGTGTCGAACGACTGCATGAGGTACTTCCAGCCCTTGCTAAACGGGTTCGCCATTGGAGTGTCCTTCCGGTGGTGGGGTTCGTCGTTAGGCAAGTGTACGCATGAAAAAAGCGCCCGTCTCGCGGGCGCTGAATAAAAAGGCCTACTGTTCGGAGGCGTTCTGCTCGGCGATCTGCCGGCGGACGTCGTCCATGTCCAAGTCCTTGACCTGCTGGATAAGGTCGTCCAACGCGGCCGGCGGCAAGGCGCCGGCGTTCTGGTAAATCAGGATGCCATCGCGGAACGCCATCAGCGTCGGGATCGCCCGGATGTCCAGCCCCCTGGCCACCTGCTGGTTGGCTTCAGTGTCGAGCTTGGCAAAGGTGACATCGGTGTGCTTTTCAGAGGCCTTCTCGTAGGTCGGCGCGAACTGCTTGCACGGGCCGCACCAGTCCGCCCATGCGTCCACAAACACGATGCCGTCTTGGGTGACGGTGTCCTGGAAAGTGTCGTCGGTTACATCGATCGTGCTCAAAGTACGCTCCCTAAAGCTTTTGGTTATTGTTGTAGAGATTGCAACGGGTACAACCCTAACAATGTCCGAGCTATTCCAAGCCGGGCTGGAACGAGTGGAAACCAGGAGGCGTGCAGCAGCCATGACGAAGACGTACCGGATCTCGGGCCCGAAGGACGAAGTCGCGGTCGATTCGCTCAAAGACGAGCTGTCGCTGGTGGACGGCACCCACGAGGTGGAATTGGACCTCGAGGCCGGCCACCTCACCGTTGTCGGATTCACCTTCGCCGACGAAGATGTTGTGCAGGCGGCGAAAAACGCCGGCTACGTAATCGAGATTTAAGGAGGACACACCATGGCCGGACGCGAGTTCAACGTTGAGGGCATGACCTGCGGGCACTGCGAGATGAGCGTGCAGGAGGAGATCTCTGAGGTCGCGGGCGTGACCGCTGTGAAGGCGGACCACACCACCGGGAAAGTCACCGTCGAGGGCGACGGCTTTTCCACCGACGACATCGCGGCCGCGGTGAAAGAGGCCGGTTACACACTGGCCTAACCCGGGCCTAAGCTGGGGGTTATGACTGAAACCCCGATAGCATTGCAGCACGTCGAGCTGGGCGTCACGGGGATGACCTGCTCGTCGTGCTCTTCGCGCGTGCAGCGCAAACTCAACAAACTCGACGGCGTGGACGCCACGGTGAACTTCTCCACCGAGACGGCCACCGTCGATTTCGACCCGGCGAAGACGTCGTCGCAGGTGCTTATCGACGAAGTGCGCTCCGCCGGGTACGACGCGTTTGAAATGACTGATGACGCGGTGGGGGGTGAAGCGGCGGCCAAGGGGGCGTCGACAAGCGAGAAGCTCGAGGATGCCCGCCTGGAGGAAGCCGAAAAGCTGAAACGCACCACGATTTGGGCGGCGCTGGTGTCGCTGCCGGTGATGCTGGTGAGCATGGTGCCGGCGCTGCAGTTCACCAACTGGCAGTGGGCGGCGTTCGCGGCGGCGACGCTGGTGTTTTTCGCCGCGGGCAGCGTGTTTCACCGCGCGACCTGGGTGAACCTGAAGCACGGCGCGGCGACGATGGACACGCTGATCACGCTGGGCACGTCCGCGGCGTACCTGTGGTCCGTGTGGGCGCTGTTTTTCGGCAACGCGGGCGAGCCGGGGATGGTCATGGAGATGTCCATCTTCCCGTCGCACGCCGGCATGGACGAGATCTACCTCGAGTCCGTGTGCGTGGTGATTACGTTCCTGCTGCTAGGCAGGTGGTTTGAAACGCGGGCGAAGGGGCAGTCCTCGGAGGCGCTGCGCGAGCTTTTGGACATGGGCGCCAAGGACGCCGCCGTGATCCGGGGCGGCAAGGAAGTGCGCGTGCCGATTGCCCAAGTGGCGGTGGGCGACCAATTCATCGTGCGGCCCGGCGAGAAGATCGCCACCGACGGCCGCGTGGTGTCCGGGCACTCGGCCGTGGACGAATCCATGCTCACCGGCGAGTCCGTGCCGGTGGAGGTCTCCGAGGGGTCCGCGGTCACCGGCGCGACGCTGAACACCTCCGGTCGCCTGGTGGTGGAGGCCACCCGCGTCGGCGCCGAAACCACGCTCGCGCAGATGGGCAAGCTCGTGCGCGACGCGCAGGCCGGCAAGGCGCCGGTGGAGCGGCTGGTGGACAAAATCTCGCAGGTCTTCGTGCCCGTGGTGGTGCTGGTTGCGCTGGTGACGCTGGCCGGACACCTCCTAGTGGGCCACAGTGTCGCCCACGCGTTCACCGCGGCGGTGGCGGTGCTGATCATCGCCTGCCCGTGCGCGCTTGGGCTTGCCACCCCGACCGCGATCCTGGTGGGCACCGGCCGCGGCGCCCAGCTGGGGCTGCTAATCAAGGGCCCTGAGGTGCTCGAGTCCACCCGCCAGGTGGACACGGTGGTCATGGACAAAACCGGCACGATCACGTCGGGCGAGATGGGGGTTGCGGACGTCGTCGCAGCTGACGGCTTCGACGCCGACGAAGTGCTGCGGCTCGCCGCCGGCGTGGAGGCCGGCTCCGAGCACCCGATCGCCCGCGCGATCGTGGAGGCGGCCAGCGAGGTGCCAGCCTCGGAGAACTTCCAAAATGAGGTGGGCAAGGGAGCGTCCGCGCTTATCGACGGCCACCCGGTCCGCGTCGGCCGCCCCTCCCTGCCGCTTGGCGGGCTAGCCAGCGCCTTCGAGGACGCCGAACGTGCCGGGGCGACCCCGGTGGCCGTCGAGGTGGACGGCGCCCTGGCCGGGTTCGTCGCCGTGCGCGATACCGTGAAGGCAGATTCCGCCGACGCCGTGGCGCAGCTGCGCGGGCTGGGGCTTACACCTCACCTGCTCACCGGCGACAACGCCGGCGCGGCAGAGGCCGTCGCGGCGGAAGTGGGCATCGACCCGGCTAACGTCACCGCGGGCGTCCTGCCGGAGGACAAGGTGGAGGTGGTCAAGCGCCTCCAGGCCGAGGGCAAACACGTGGCCATGGTCGGCGACGGTGTCAACGACGCCGCCGCGCTCGCCCAGGCGGACCTCGGCTTGGCCATGGGCGCGGGCACGGACGTGGCCATCGAGGCCGCGGACATCGCGCTGATGCGCAACTCGCTGACCTCAGCGGCGGACGCGATCAGGTTGTCGCGCAAGACCCTGAAGACGATCAAGGGCAACCTGTTCTGGGCGTTTGCCTACAACGTCATCCTCATCCCGGTGGCGGCGCTGGGCTTCCTCAATCCGATGCTCGCCGGCATCGCGATGGCGTTCAGCTCGGTGTTCGTGGTGTCGAACTCGCTGCGGCTGCGGGCGTTCAACTCCGTGTCGTCGGGCGCAGGTGAATAAAAACTGCCAACGCGCGGGAGAGCGCGCCCTACACTCCCCGCATGAACTCTTCTGCGCAGCTCACCCGCACTGAGCGACTGGACCGCCTGCCGGTCACCCCGAAACACAAGCGCCTGCTGGTCGGCTCCGGGATCGGCTGGGCCCTCGACGCGATGGACATCGGCCTCGTGTCCTTCATCCTCGCCGCGCTGGCCGCGCAGTGGAATTTGGACAACACCACCACGGGGTGGATTGCGTCGGTGGGGTTCGTGGGCATGGCCATCGGCGCGAGCCTGGGCGGGCTGCTCGCCGACAAGATCGGCCGGCGCCAAGTCTTCGCCGCAACGCTCTTGCTCTACGGACTGGCCACCGGCGCGTCGGCGCTGGCGTGGTCGGTGGCGTCGCTGATGGTGTTCCGCTTCCTGGTGGGCCTTGGCCTCGGCGCGGAGCTTCCCGTTGCGTCCACACTGGTCAGCGAGTTTTCGCCGCGGAAGGTTCGGGGGCGCATGGTCGTGCTCTTAGAGGCGTTTTGGGCGGTGGGGTGGATCATGGCGGCCGTCATCGGCACCTTCGTGGTGGCGCAAAGCGACAACGGCTGGCGTTGGGGCTTCGCGCTCGGCGCGGTGCCAGCCATGTACGCCATCTACGTGCGCATGGGACTGCCGGAATCCGTGCGCTTCCTCGAATCAGTGGGCCGGCACGACGAAGCCGAACGGATCGTCCGCGACTTCGAGGCCGAGGCCGACCCCGCGCAGTGCGACACCGCCGCGCCAGCCCAGGAACACCCCGTCGATGGCGGAATCTGGGGCCCGGAGCTGCGCGGGCGCACCGCCGCGTTTTGGGCAATTTGGTTCTGCGTGTCGCTGTCCTACTACGGCGCGTTCATCTGGATCCCGTCCCTGCTGGTGGAGCAGGGTTTCTCCCTGGTTCGCTCGTTCACCTTCACGCTGATCATCACCCTGGCGCAGCTGCCCGGCTACGCCGCGGCCGCCTGGCTCATCGAGCGGTGGGGCCGCCGCATCACGTTGGCGAGTTTCCTCGCGGGCTCGGCGATTGCTGCGTTCGCGTACGGCATGGCCAGCACGGAGTGGCAGATCATCGCTGCGGGTTGCCTGCTCAGCTTCTTCAACCTTGGAGCGTGGGGTGCGCTGTACGCGATCGGCCCAGAGCTCTACCCCACCGCTATCCGCGCAACCGGCACGGGCGCGGGCGCGGCGTTCGGCCGCATCGGCTCAATCCTCGCCCCGCTAGTGGTCCCGCCGGTGCTCGCCTTCGGCGGCTCGACGGCGGTGTTCGGCGTGTTCGCCGCCGCCTTCGCGCTGGCCTGCGCGGCGGCGTTTACGCTACCTGAGCAGCGTGGGGTGGCGATTGCGTAGTTCAGGCGGAGCCCGTCGCTAAGCAAAGAAGCGCGTAATGCGCGACAGCAGCGACTTGTCCTCCGTCGCCTTGTCGATCTCCTCGATGTTGCGCGGCAGGTTGAGCAGCAGCGTGTTCTCCCCCGTCTTGGCGACAGTAATGCTCGGGTCGAGCTTGGCCACCGTGCTCGCGCAGGCGGCGGGGCCGTTCATGGAACGCACGGTCATGGCTTTCTCCTTTGCAGCTTTTGCGTTGTGCTGTTGAAGCATAAACGCGTTTCCGCAGCGTGTCACCGTTGGAAAGCCATGCCTAACTGTTCATAGGGCAGGTTAACTAGCCGTGCGCCATGTTGACGAAGCGCGAGTAGTGCAGCTGGTGCGCCACCGGAATGGTGTCGATCGGGCCGCCGCGGTGCTTCGCCACGATGATGTCGGCCTCGCCCGCGCGCTCGTCGTCGCGGTCCTGCGAGTCCGGGCGGTAGAGCAGAAACACCATGTCGGCGTCCTGCTCCAGCGAGCCTGACTCACGCAGGTCAGCCAGCTGCGGGCGCTTGTCGGTGCGGGCCTCCGGGCCACGGTTGAGCTGAGAGATGGCGATCACCGGCACCTCGAGCTCTTTGGCGAGCAGCTTCAGGTGGCGGGAGAACTCCGAGACCTCCTGCTGGCGCGACTCGACCTTCTTGCCGGAGCTCATCAGCTGCAGGTAGTCCACCACAATCAGGTCCAGGCCGTGCTGCTGCTTCAGGCGGCGCGCCTTGGAGCGGATTTCCATCATGGTGAGGTTCGGCGAGTCGTCGATAAACAGCGGCGCGTCCTGAATCTCGGTGAGGCGGTGGGTGAGCTTCTCCCAATCACGCTCCTCCATCTGGCCCGAGCGCATCGCCGAGAGCTTGATCTCCGTCTCCGCGGACAGCATGCGCATGATGATCTCGGAGGCGCTCATCTCCAGCGAGAAGATCACGGACGTCTTGTTCTGGTGGATCGAGCACGAGCGCATGAAGTCCAGCGCGAGCGTGGATTTACCCACACCGGGACGCGCCGCGATGATGATCATTTGGCCAGCGTGCAGGCCGTTGGTGAGCTTGTCCAGGTCGATGAACCCGGTGGGCACGCCCGCCTCGAGCGCGCCGCCGGAGGCGATCATGGTCAGCTCGTCAATAGTGGGCTTGAGCAGTTCCGACAGCGGGCGGTAGTCCTCGCCCGACTGGTTGCGGGTGATGTTGAAGACCTTCTGCTGGGCGTGGTCGACGATCGCGTCGACCTCCATGCCCTCCTCGCCCTCGTAGCCGAGCTGCACCACCTGCGTGCCGGCGTTGACCAGCTGGCGCAGGATCGACTTTTCCTCCACGATCTCCGCGTAGTAGCGGGCGTTCGCCGCCGTGGGAACCTCGGAGATCAGCGTGTGCAGATACGGCGCGCCGCCGACGCGCTCGAGCTCGTTGATGCGGTCCAGCCGCCCAGCGACAATGAGCACGTCGACGTTGCTGCCCTGCGCGAACAGGTCCAGGATGGCCTGGTAGATCAGCTGGTGCGCCGGAAAGTAAAAGTCGTCCGGGCGCAGGCTTTCCGCCACATCCAGGATGACGTCGGGGTTGAGCAGCATCGCGCCGATGACGGAGCGCTCCGCCAGCTCGTCGTGCGGCGGCGTGCGGTATTCCTGCAGCTCGTTGTTGCCGCGGTTGAAGTTGGAGTAGCGGTTGCTTCTCGACGAGCTACCGCCCCTCCCACCTTTCCCCCTCGAGTTACCGCTGTTGCCTTGGAACGCGTCAAAGTCGGAGTCGCTGAAGTCCCCGTAGTCCGCGGCCGGTTCCGGCGGCGGCACGTAGTCGTCGAAGCTGTCGTCTGCACCCATGGGCTCCCCTTTCGCTGTGTGTATGAGACTACCCCGTAATGCAAACCGCAAACCGAGTTATCCACAGGGGGTGTGGACAATTGGGGAATGTGCGGGTGAGTTTTCCACAGGGGTGGTGTTTGCGGTGTGGAATTCGTGTGAATTCGAGACTCCAAGCCACTGGACAACGGTACATTTCCGCAGTTCACCCTGTATATTTTCAAACTCACGCCGAGTGACGTTTTAGGTGGATAACTCGGTTGACCACGGCGTTTGACAACCACGAAATGTCCACTCGAGTGGACAATCTAACCCCTACCCAGGCTGTATAACCCACCACTTATCCACATTCCGTCACAGGGGCGCACCCGGTGTGTTTTTGTTACCGTCGTCGCATGTCCCCACGAGCAATTCTCTGGAGTTACCTCGTCTTTGCAGTGGCGTTTCCAGCAGTGTGCGTGGCTGGGATGCGAGCGGTTGGCGGCAATCTCGACTTCGCGGCCTACCGCCTCGCCTTCGCCGTCCTCGCCGTGCTTGCGGCAGCGGGAGCGGTCGGATGGGCTGCCACCTACACTGCGGCAGCGCGGCGGAGTGGCCCTGCGCACGGTGTGGCCGTCTGGATCGCCACAGCGTGCCTTGCCGTGGGCTTCGGCTCTGTCGCCGACTCGAGCTGGCAGGAATACCAGGCGGGCATGTCGCTGCCGATCATCAACCTGTTTCTGTACCTCATCCCTCTCGGCTTACTCATCCTGCTCGGCTCGGCCGTTGCGCAGACAGCGGCGGCGAGGACCTCACGCCCGCGAGGCGAACGCTAGCGGCAGCACCTCCACACCGAATCGCTCGGCGATATCCGCTGCCGCGACGGTGACGGACCAGCCGGAATCCACCTCGCCGGCAAGCAGCAACACCGGGCCCTCGCCCACGTCGAGCCCCGAGTAGTCGAAGTACCGGTCCAGCGCATTGACGCGGAAGGCGGAGTTGCGCGCCTGAACCTCGGTCTCCCCGGCGCGCACTACCCCGCCGTAGGTCATCTGCCCCACCCGGGCCAAGGCCTCGGCGGTGGAGGCGACCATCTCCGCCCGTGCCGGGTCCGCCGAGCCGAGCGCGACCACTGTGGCCGGGCGCGTGTCCCAGTCCCAGTCCGCCAGCACGGCGACGAAGCGGGTCAGCCACTGGTCGTCGCGCCAATTCTCGGCGGGGCGGTAAGCGTTGTCGCGCAAGAGTTGGGCCAGGGCGGGGCCGCGGGCGACGTCGTTGAGCCGGCCCAGCGCCTTGCCGCCGAGTACGCCCTTGATTTTGCCGCGGCGCGCGGAGCCTGTCGGCCACATCTTGCGCTGGGAAAGCGGCACACCGGGGGCCTTCAGGCGGGCGTCGATGCGCTCGGCGAGCGCCGGGTCCACGTCGGTGGGCAGGTGGTTGCCGGTGCAGTTGTCGCAGCGCCCGCAGCGCTCCCCCTCCCCGATCGTCGGATCGTCCAGCTCGCTGCGCAAAAACACCATGCGGCAGGCGTCCGTGGACTCGTAGGCCAGCATGAGGTTTTGTTCGCGCTCGCGGGCGTCCGCCAGGCCGTCGTAACGCTTGTGGTCGTAGGCCCAAGACTCACCGGTAGCAACCCAGCCGCCCTTGACGCGTTGCACCGCGCCGTCAACGTCCAGCACTTTCAGCGCCTGGTCAATGCGTGTGCGCGACAAGTCCACGGCGTTTTCGAGTTTCGGGGTGGAGATTGGATCATCGCCGAGCGCGCCCAGCAGCTGCTGCACCACCGGCTCCTCCGGCATGGACACGGACGCGAAGTACTCCCACACGCGTTGATCCTCCGGGCCGGGCAACAGCACCACCTCGGCGTGGTCGGTGGCGCGCCCGGCGCGGCCGATCTGCTGGTAGTAGCTCACCGGGGAGCTCGGCGCGCCCAGGTGCACCACGAAGCCGAGGTCCGGCTTGTCAAAGCCCATGCCGAGCGCCGATGTGG
The DNA here is from genome assembly GCF_022345915.1 of Corynebacterium sp. ACRQP. NCBI lineage: Bacteria > Bacillati > Actinomycetota > Actinomycetes > Mycobacteriales > Corynebacteriaceae > Corynebacterium > Corynebacterium sp. ACRQP. The sequence goes on from NZ_JAKRMZ010000019.1 coordinate 13,977, forward strand.
CCACCAGGGCTTTGAGCTCGTTGTGGATCAGCGCCTGCTCGAGGCGCTCGCGCTCCTCCGCCTCCGTGCGGCCGGTGTAGGCGGCCACGTTCCACCCGGCGGTCTCCAGCGCCTCCGCCAGGTCGTGCGCGGCGGCGACGGTCAAGCAGTAGATGATGCCGGAGCCCTCCACCTGCGCTAAGTACTGCGCGATCCAGGCAGCACGCTGGGTGGGGTCTGCCAGGCGCACTACGTTGAGCGACAACGACTCTCGGTCCAGCCCGCCGCGGAGCACGCCGGTCCCTTCGCCCAGCTGGGCGACCACGTCGGTCACCACGCGGTCGTTCGCCGTTGCGGTGGTGGCCAGGACGGGGGTGTTGGCCGGGAGGTCGTCGATAAGCAAAGAAATGCGCCGGTAATCCGGCCTGAAATCGTGCCCCCAGTCGGAGATGCAGTGGGCCTCGTCCACAACCAGCATGCCGACGGACTGCGCGAGCTGCGGCAGCACTTCCTCGCGGAAACCCGGCGCGTTGAGGCGCTCCGGGCTGATCAGGAGCAGGTCCAGCGTGTCGACGTCTGCCTGGATCTCCTCCCACTGCGTCATGTTCGCGGAGTTGATCGTGGCCGCCCGGATGCCGGCGCGTGCGGCCGCTTCGACCTGGTTGCGCATGAGCGCGAGCAGCGGCGAAACGATAATCGACGGGCCCTCGCCCGACTCGCGCAACAGCTTCGCGGCGATAAAGTACACCGCCGATTTTCCCCAGCCCGTGCGCTGCACCACTAGCATGCGTTTGCGCTGGTTAACGAGGGAATCGATGGCCGTCCACTGGTCGTCGCGCAGGGCGGCGTGGGGCCCCGCGATGCCCTTGAGAAGTTCGTCCGCTTGTTCGCGTGTCGCAGTCATGGCGCACACCATATACCACGGCCCCGACACGGGTGTTCGAACAGTGGTACTGAAACGGTACTATCGTTATCATGGCGCTGAACTTGAGACTGACCGATGATGACGACAAAATGCTTTCCGATCTGGCCAAAAGCTCTGGAACATCCAAGCAGCAGACCTTGCTTCGATTGATCCACCAAGAGTGGGAGAAGGAAGAAGCTCGTAGGCACGCTCATGCTGAGTTGGATCGCATCTTCCAAAGCCGTTCGAGGCTCATGGACCGGTTAAAAGACGCATGACGGATCCGCGCTCTCTCTTTCAAGTCGAGATCATCGCCGAATGGGTGAAGGTCCAAGGATTCCATATCAAGGATATGGGTTTATTGGCATCGGCAATTGAACGTCCGTGGCTCCGATTCGGCAATAGAGACCTCTACCCCGATGTGTGGCACAAGGCTGCAGCCATCCTCGACAGCATGGAATCTAGCCACCCCCTCCATGACGGCAACAAGCGCATCGGAGTACTGCTTTGCCTACTCATGCTCGCGTCCCACGGTGTCGACGACGAGACTCTAGCCGAAGATGATCTTTTCGACCTCGCCTGTGACGTGGCCAAGTACCACCCAGAGGTATCCGTTATCGCTGCTCGCTTACGGAGGCTAGCTAGCTAACCCAGCTCGCCCTCCGCCCAGTCCGCCATGTACTCGGCGATGCCGTGCGGGTCCGCCAGAAAGTCGCGCATCGCCCGGAACGCGAGTGTGTCTTCCACCGCCAGGCCGCGGTCCACGCCGTGCTCGCCGACCTCCACGATCTCCGCGCCCGGCACACCGAGCACGATCGGCGAGTGCGTCACGGCAATCACCTGCGCGCCCTGTTCCCCGATCGCGTGTAGCTGCGCCACCAGCGCCATCTGCGCGACGGCGGACAGTCCCGATTCGGGCTCGTCCAGCAAGTACAGCGCATCCGGGGTAAACCGCGAGGTCAGCTCCAACACGGACTCCCCGTGCGACCGTTCGTCGAACTCCGTGACGCGCGTGTGCGTCTCGCCGCGCAGGAAATACCCGGCCTTGGCGCGCGCCCCGGTCCGAAGCCGCAGCGCGCCAAACATCGGGTCGTGGGCGCCAGGCTTATCGACGCCCCACGGCCCGCCCTCGACCTTAAACCCCCACGCGCGGGCAATCCCCTCCAACAGCGTCGACTTACCCACGCCGTTGCCGCCGGTGATCAGCGTGACCGGGTGTGTCAGCGGGAAGCCGAACTCCGCGACGTGCTCAACCGCCGGCGCGTCGAGGGCCCACGGCGGGGCCTTCGACGCGTCGACAGAGACGTGCTGAATGAACATGGGGCTCATCCTACGGCGGGGTCAATACGTTGAGGTCGATAGCTCCATGTCGATAGTTGCAGGTCAGCGCCTCTTGGCCTGCCGGGGCTCCAAAATCCGAAAAAGCTGTGACCAGCAACTATCGACCTCGAGATATCGACCTGAACGCTCAGGTCAGGCTCCCTAACCGTCCACCAGGAATCTCGCCGTGCCGGCCGGGTCGTCGATGAACTCTTGGGTGGCGGTGACGGGCTCGGCCTCGTCGAAAAGCATGGGCTCCAGGGTGGGCACGGCGAGGATGCGGGCGTCGGGGACGGCGAGCAGCACCGGCGAGTGCGTGGCCATGAGCACCTGCGCGCCGCGGCGGATCAGCACCGCGAGCAGGCCGAGCAGTTCGAGCTGGGAGAAGACCGAGAGGCCGTCTTCGGGCTCGTCCAGGATGATCAAAGAGTCCGGGCCGAAGCGTTCGTGGGCCATGCGCATGATGCCTTGGCCGTGGCTGCGGCGAGTGAGGTCTTGCAACGGGTCTTCGATTCCGAGGCTTTCATGGTATTCGGCGAGGTCGAGGTATGTTTCGCCGCGCAGGAAGTACACGTCGCTCGGGTTCTCGCGACGGGTCAGCGTAAGCGAGGCGTGGAGGCTGGAATGGTCCCCGGCCTGGAACTGGGCGTGGCGGGATCCACCCGCGGCGTTGGCGCCGGCGGCCACAGCGATCGCCTCCACCAGCGTGGACTTCCCCGACCCGTTGTCGCCGGTGAGGATCGTGGTTTGCGCGAGCTCGAGGGGCTTTTCAGCCAAGCGACGCACCACCGGCAGGTCGCGGGCGTAGCCCTCCACCGGCGCGTCGATGCGGACCTGGGTGACGAACATGACTACCGCCAATTCTCCAGCTTCAGGTTGGGCACGCGCGCAAACTCGCGCTCGTTTGCAGTCACAAGCACTAAATCATTTCGGATCGCCTGCGCCGCGATCCAGAGGTCGTTCGAGCCGATGACCTGCCCCCGATTCAGAAGATCAGACCGGAGCTTGCCGTATAGGCATGCGGACTCCCGATCGACCTCGAACACAGGGCAACCGTGCAGCAGGAGGTCGTACACCCGCCGCATAGCATCTGGCCTGCGGGACCTCTCGATTCCGGCCTGAATTTCGCCAAGAACCACAGTTGATAAGCAAAGCTGCGCACTAGCTAGCTCAGAACTTTTGCGAACAACCTCTGGATGGTCACCACGTTCAATATCGATCCACACATTTGTATCGAGGAGGTACCGCACCGAATCTCCTATCGCTCGACGCCGCGGTCAAGATCGGGGGGAAGGTCCTCCGGCAGATCATCAACTTCTTCGACCAGCCCAGATTCAATACCGTTTACGCGCTGGAACTCGCGCAACCTCGCCACCACATGCCCGAACGATTCTTCCTCCGGCCGCAGCAGCAAACCTTCCGGCACACGTTCGATCATCACTCTGTCCGAATCAAAGCGCAGTGCCGCCGGAATCCTGACGGCCTGGCTGTTTCCCGACATGAACACTGTCGTGCGGACTGGCCCGTCCTGAATTGGTTCGGCCATAGCAATCACCCCTAGTTCAAGTGTATATCCAAGAGGATATACACACCCTGACAACTACCGCAATCCGGCGGGCAGCGGCAGCAGTCCGTCCACCGCGAGCAGCACGCCGAACGCCGTGCCGGAGACCACGCCGATGATGTTCGCGCTGCCATCCGGGTTGACGGTGTAGACCGGCCCGCCGGAATCGCCGTGCAACGCCAAGATCAGCACTGCCAGCTCGCCGGTGTCCGGGTTCACCTTCAACACCGGGCCGCAGGTGCGCGAGGTGCGCGCGCCGTCCTTGCACACAATCTGGCCCGGCTTCACCGCCGTCACCGGGTGGTAGCCCGCAACACGGCGGGTGGGGTTGATGCGCTGGACTGCGTCCGACAACGGATTGACCGCGCCGATGACCGGGATGTCGACGGCCCCACCGCGGGCGGCCGCGGCGTTGGTAACGCCGCCGGCCAGCGGGAACCAGGCGACGTCTCGGAGCGGGCTGCCCAGCGTATTGTCGCCGCGCATCTCGTAGCCCGAATCCCGCAGGTCGCCCGAGATCTTCGTGCGGCCATCCGCCGCGTACACCGCCACCGGCACCGCGCCACCAATCGGCGCCAGGCAGTGGCCCGCCGTCACGCCGTAAGCCTGCCCGTCGCGGTGCGCCACCGTATTCAGCGAACAGCCGTAACGGGAACCGTCGCTGTACGCGACGCGGATACTGTCGCCGGCGTACATCGCCACGGCCTGCGCCGGCATGGCGAACCCGGCCGCAGCAGCCGCCGCGAGCAGGAGGGACACAGCCAAAGTGCGCACGCGGCGCGCCACGGAAAACGTCATGGGCGGTATTGTATCGGCACACTAAAAGCGCGGGCCCCACTCCTCACAAGTGGGACCCGCGCTTTTAAATGCTGTTGTCGTTGGACTGCAGTTTTCCGTTCTCAGGCGGAGCAGTCGTCGATAAGCGTTATGCGCTTACGACCTCGAAGTTCACCTTGCCCTCCACGTCGTCGTGGAGGTTGACCTTGACCTGGTAGCCACCGGTCTTGGTAACAAGGCCCTTCGGCACGTTGATGCGGCGTTTATCCAAGTTCGGGCCGCCAGCGGCCTTCACAGCGTCGGCGATGTCGCCGGCCTTCACAGAGCCGAACAGCTTGCCGTTGTTAGCGGTGCGCACAGCAACCTTGACGCCCTTGAGCTGGTCGAGCTGGTCACGCAGTTCCTTCGCGTGATCCAGGTCGCGGACCTGGCGCTCAGCCTGGGCGCGCTTAATGTCTTCAATCTGCTTCTCTGCGCCGCGGGTAGCCGGGATAGCCAGGCCGCGCGGGAGCAGGAAGTTGCGTCCGTAACCGTCCTTGACCTCGACGACCTCTCCAGGCTCGCCAAGCTTCTCGACGGCAGCGGTGAGGATCAGCTTCATAATCCTAACCTTCCTTATGGTGAAAAATGCTTGATGTGTGGTTGTCGTTTAGAACGGTGGCTCATCGCCCGCGCCGCCGGAAAAACCGCCGGCATCCGGAGCGGAACCCCACGGATCATGTTGAGGCTGGGACTGGTTCGGATTGCCCTGGGTCTGGCCCTGGCTTTGGCCGCCGAAGCCGCCGTTCGCCGGGTTGTAGCCGCCCTGGCCCTGATTCTGGCCCTGGCCGCCCTGGCCGCCCTGGTCGAAACCGCCCTGGTTTCCACCGAAACCGCCGCGCTGGCCTCCCTGGTTGCCGCCGCCGTAGCCGCCCGCACCGCCCTCACGCGGGTTGCGGGTGACAGACGCGCTGGCGTACTTCAGGGACGGGCCGACCTCGTCGACCTCGACCTCGAACACGGTGCGGTTTTCGCCCTCTTTGGTCTGGTAGGAACGCTGACGCAGCTTGCCGGTGACCACGACGCGCATGCCCTTGGTCAGGGACTCCGCGACGTTCTCCGCCATCTGGCGCCAGCAGTTGCAGGTGAGGAACAGGGCTTCGCCGTCTTCCCACTGGTTCGTTTCCCGGTTGAACGTGCGGGGCGTGGACGCGATGCGGAAATTCGCAACGGCAGCGCCGCTCGGGATGAAGCGCAGCTCCGGGTCCGCAACCAAGTTGCCGACAACGGTAATTGGGGTATCGCCTTGAGCCATGTCCTAAACCTTCCTACCTGCTGATCGTGTGGTTTCTGAGCCTACCGGTTCTTACTTGTCGGTACGCAGAACCTTGGTACGCAGAACGTTCTCGTTCAGGTTCAGCACGCGGTCGAGCTCCTTGACCGTGTCTGCCTCGCAGTCGAGGTTGACAACGGCGTAGATGCCCTCTTCCTTCTTGTTGATCGGGTAAGCAAGACGCTTCTTGCCCCACACATCAACGTTTTCCACCTTGCCGTTTTCCTTGCGGACGATCTCCAGGAACTTGTCCAGGGACGGGGCAACGGTGCGCTCATCCTGCTGCGGATCGAGGATGATCATTACTTCGTAGTGACGCACGGACCTCATCACCTCCTATGGTCTTGGTTGTTTCGGCCATCACCCTTGTGGTCATGGCAGGAGGGTCGTTGCGTCAAGCAACCCGAACAGACTACCCCACGGTTTGACCAGCTCAAAACCTTGGGTTTCGGCGGGCGCGTGCGAACAGTGTGCGGACTCCGCATTGCGGACAACCCGGCCGCCACCAACTATTGGTGCGGACCCACGTTGTGCAAAAGTCGGCGGCGCTGAAATCCGACCTGGGGATTTGCGGGCCTCGACCGCCAGTAATGCCGAGTTCTACAAATCCGCCTAGTGCGGGTTGGGCACCGCGGAGAAGAGGGCGAGGGAGACCGGGATCACGGTCATAAAGAGGAAGGCGATCAAGCCGAAGCTTATCGACGCTTGCTTCCGCCCCTTCACCGCAAAATAGAACGAGGCGCAAAACAGGAAAAACGCCACCACGATGGAGGCAATGCCCAGGATTGTGGTGGCGTTCATCGGCTAGACCTTGGCGACCGTGGAGCCGGCCGGCTCGGCGTCGGCGGGTTCGGAAACGGGGTCGGCCGGAGGGGCGTCGATAGGCAAAGGCTCCTTCCACTGGTACGGCAGCGACATGAGGGGGTCGTGGCCGTTGTGGGCGTCGCGGACTTTGTCGCGGCGCTTGCCCAGGATCTGCTGCACCACCAGCACCATGATGGCGATGATGAAGGCGTCGCGGGAGATGATCACGATGTTGAGGAACCAGCCCGGCACGCCCATGTTGTCCGCGCCCATCATGTGCCACATCAACACCGGCCACACGGCCATGTCCACGACCATCCAGGACAAAAGGAGGCGCCAGTACGGCAGCGCCAGCACCGCGGGGACGACGAACCAGAGGGAGTACTGCGGGCTCCACACTTTGTTGAAGATGAGGAACAGGCCGACGATCAGCGCCACCAGTTCCGCGATGCGCGGGGTCTGCGGCGCCTTCAGGCCCAGGATGAGCACGCCCAGGCAGCCCAGCAGGAACAGGATCAGCGTCACGGCGTTGAGGATCACCGGGGCGCCCTCGCCGGAGTCGAAGCCGGTCCAGCCGGTCATGCGGGAGATGACCGCGTAGATGGTGGTCCACTCCCAGCCGCGGTCGGTGTTGAGGCGGTTGAACTCACCCCAGGCATCCGGGTTGCGCAGGTAGACCGGCACGTTGACCACGAGCCAGGACACCACCATGGCGGCGAGCATCTTGCCGAACGGGACGAGGTCGCGCTTGCGCAGCGCCACGGTGAGGTACGCGCCGAGCAGGAAGATCGGCCAGAGTTTAAACGCGGTGCCCAGGCCGATGAGCACGCCGGCGAGCCAGAATTTCCGGTTGCGGGCGGCCAGCATCGCGGCGACGGCGAAGAAGATGGACGGGATGTCCCAGTTGGTGAACGCGTGGACGATCAGCAGCGGGGAGCCGGCGACCAAGAGGGTGTCCCAGACACGGTTGCCCGCGAGCTCGGCGACCATGCGGATGGTGATCACCCAGATGATGGACATGAGCAGCGCGGTGACGTAGAAGTACCAGCCGGAATCCGGCACGAAGTTGTCCACCAGGAAGTAGGTGCTGCGCGAAAGCCAAGCAGACAGCTGCTGGAACAGGCCGGCGAGCACCGGGTACTCCATGTAGCGGGTCAGGCCGTCCTCCACCCACGAGTAGTCGTAGACAAAACCGCCCTGGTCCAGGCCGCGGGCGCCATAGAGCGGAATGATGTCGTTGTAGCAGGCGGCGGTGTACTGGCGGTTGCCGTCCCAGTTGAGCTGGATGATGCCGTTGTCGTCGGCCTTGCCGCCGGCGCAGTGCGCCTTCTGCAGCAGGCCGAAGGACAAGAAGACGTATGCGACGGCGAGGATGGAGCGCAGCGGCGTCCAGAACCGGGCGCGGCCGATCTGGGCGAAACGGCCCATCGGCCCGCCGAGGAACTCCACCCAGCCGCGCGCGAGCGGCTCGGTGCGGCCGGGCTGGACACGGTCCGCCGGGTCCGGCCAGGTGACCTGCGTAGTCTGCGTCGGCTCAGTCATTTATTGGAACGCTCCCTGGAATTGATCGAGGACGTCGTTGATCGTGTCGTTGAGGTTCGGCGCGGGGGCTGGCGCGGGGGCTGGCGCGGGTGCCGGGGCTGGCGCCGGTGCGGGTGCGGGCGCCGGTGCCTCCTCCCCGCCCGGTGCCTCGGGCGCTGCCGGGGCCGACGGGTCCGCCGGTGCCGCGGAGCTCGGGGCGGACGGCGCCTGGCCGGTGCCGCCGGTGTAGCTCGGCGTCGGGTTGGAGTAGTAGCCGCCCAGGCCGGTGCCGCCGGAGTAAGGGTTCACGCCCCAGTACACCGGGTTGGCGTTGGGGAAGCTCTTGAACTCCTGGCCCTCAAGCTCGGTGTCCAGGAATTCCTTCCAGATCCGGGCCGGTGTGTTGGAGCCGAACATGTTGCCGCCCCACTCGTTGAAGATCGGGGAGGTGTTGTCGGCGGTGCCCACCCACACGGCCACTGCGAGCTGCGGGGTGGAGCCGACCATCCAGGCGTCCTTGTTGTTGCCGGTGTCGCCCATCTGGGCGGTGCCCGTCTTGGACGCGGACTGGCGGCCGCCGGCGAGGACGGCGTTGGAGTAGCCGGCCACGCCCTGCATGGCCTGGAGGGTGTTGTCCGCCACCTGCTCGGCCACGCGACGCTCGGTGTAGTCGTTGTCCACCTGGTAGAGGACCTCGCCGTTGGCGTCCACGATCTTGTCCACGAAGTGGGTCGGGTGCATCAGGCCGCGGTTGGTCAGGGTGGACATTGCAGTGGCCATGTCCAGCACGCGGGACTGGTACTGACCCAGCACGATGCCCTCGTAGGGCTGGCCGCCGTTTTCGCGCAGGGTCACCGGAATGCCGGGGATGGACTTGGCCACGCCCAGGGCGTGTGCCATGTCGGCGGTGTCCTGCGTGGTGTTGTCCAGCTCGTCCTGGATGCGCATGAAGGCGGTGTTGGAGGACACGGTGGTCGCCTGCGTCATGGACAGCATGCCGCCGCCGCCACCGTCCCAGTTCGTCACAGTGATGTTGCCGGGCAGGTGTACCGGGGAGGAGTCGAACTGGGCGGTCAGCGGGATGCCCTGCTGCAGCGCGGCTGCGAGGGCGAAGATCTTGAACGTCGAGCCCGTTTGCAGGCCGGCGTTGGCGTAGTCCCAGCCGGAGGGGTCGTCGCCGCCGTAGTACGCGCGCACTGCGCCTGTCGACGGATCCACGGCCACCGCACCAGTGCGCGCGTCCTCCTGCAGGTTGGTCAGGCGCTCGCGTGCGATGCGCTCCATGTTGGCCTGGGAGGCGGCGTCGATGGTGGTGGTGATTTGCAGGCCGCGGTTGGTCAAGTCGCTTTCGGTGATGCCCAGTGCCTCGAGCTCCTGGATCACCTGGTTCTTGATCAGGCCGTTCGGGCCGGTGGCCTCGGTGTAGGCGGAGTAGGAGGCCGGGTCGCGCGTTTCCGGGTACACCAAGCCGGCGCGCTGCTCCGGGGTGATCTTGCCCATCTCCACCATGCCGTCCATGACGTAGTTCCAGCGCTGCTCCGCCGCCTCGCGGTTCGTCCACGGATCCAGCTCGCTAGGCAGCTGGATGGAGGCGGCCAGCACGCCGCCCTCCTCGAGGGTGAGCTGGGACGCCGGCTTGTCAAAGAAGGCGTGCGCGGCGGCCTCGACGCCGTAGGCGTTGCGGCCGAAGTACACAGTGTTCAAGTAGGCGCGGAGGATGTCCTCCTTGGACCACTGGTTGGTCATCTTCACGGAGTAGACCAGCTCATTGGCCTTGCGCTCGTAGGAGTGCTCGTTGCCCACCAGCGCGTTCTTCACGTACTGCTGGGTGATGGTGGAGCCGCCGCCTGCAGAGGTGTTGCCGGTGATCTGCCCCAGCGCCGCGCGGGCGAAACCGGTGGGCGAGAAGCCCGAGTTGGTCCAGAAGTCGCGGTCCTCCGCGGCCAGCACAGCATTCTGCACCTCCTCGGGCACAGATTCGAGGGGCACCTGCTCGCGGTTGCCCTCGGGCGGCACGAGGCGGGCGAGCTCGTTTTCGCCGTCGTTGAAGTAGATCGAGGAGATCTGCGCCGTCTCAATCTCGCCTGGTTCCGGGACCTCGGCCTTGGAGTACTTCCACATAAACCAGCCGACCGGCACGCAGGCGAGCAGGAGGAGGAACAGCAAGAAGGCAAGCACCCACTGCCACGCGCGGGACTTCTTCTTTTTCTTCACGGCCGTGGTGCCGCTGGAGCCCTTCGCCTTCGCCGTATTCTTTTCAGCGCTCTGTTCAGTCACACGTTTTCCCTGCACAATTGCACCCGCCGCGCCCGCGGGGAGGGCAAACGGGCGAGCTACCTACTACATTCCTACCGGACACCCTACCTGCCCAGTTCGGATTCACACTACTGGTACGGCTGTGACTTCTTGTAACAGATGGTTCCACTTGCACGACGGGCACACCTCCACCACGTGGACGGTCAGCGCCCCCACCTCGCCCACGAGTCTGTCTATCTCCTCCTCGCTGCGCGCGGTGCCCGTGCGCCTGCCCAACTTTTCGGAGTAGACCCAGCGCACGTCACGCATCACTTCGCCGCACACGGGGCAGGGCCGGGCGGAATCCTCGCCGTGGTGCTGCGCGGCGGCGCGGAGCAGGAAGTCGGCGTCGCACACCTCGTCGATAGGCAAATGCCCCCGCTTGAGCTCGCGCAGCGTCTGGCGGCGCTGCCACTCGTGGGACACCTCGTGCTCGTACGTGAACATCCCGGCCATCATAACCCCAGTCCTTGCTGCTAAATTTTGAAAAGTACTTGGAAGAAAGAGGTGCACAGTGGCGGCGCACGACGAACCCTCCGCGGAAGCCATGCGGATCGCGGCGGACATCCGCCCCGCGATGACCAGCCTGTACGTGGCGTACTTCCGCAACGCGGAGGACTCGGACCTGACCGGCCCGCAACTGTCCGTGCTGCACAGGCTTGGCTTCAGCGGCCCCACGCGAATTAGCAGGCTGGCCGCCGAGGAAGGCGTGCGCCTGCCCACGGCCTCCAACACCGTCAACCAGCTGGAAAAGCGCAATCTGGTGCGGCGCGTGCGTTCGGTGGACGACCGTCGCGGCGTGTCCGTGGAGCTGACAGATTTCGGCCGCGCTGAGCTGGAGCGCGTCGGCGCAGAGCGCACCCGCTCCCTCGCCCAAATGCTCAGCGCGCTGGATGCGGAGGCGCTGGAGAAGCTGGACTCGTTGACCGGGGTCCTCAACGACCTAGCCCGCGCATACGCCACGGGGTCCGCGGACTAACCGCTTTCCGTCTCCAGGACGGCACATGTTTATGATGTCTGTATTATCTGAAAACTCGCGTATGCGGACATGTGTCAAGGAGGAAGGCCCTGAGCAGCTCCCCAAGCGCTGACAGCGCCCATCTTGCGGCCCTTGCCTTTCCCCTGCGCGTGCTTGTGGGCTGGGACGTGGCAAACACCGAGGCAGTGGAATTCGCCGCGTGGCTCGGCCGCTCGCTGCCGGTGACCGTGCAGGTGATGTCCAGCACCCAGTCCAAATGGACAAAATCCCTGGCCAACGCCACCAAGGGCCGCAAGAAGCGCATGAAGGAGGCGCAGGCCACCTTCGACTCCCGCGTGGAGAAGGCGCTGACGGAGCACATCCCGCGCGAGCAGTGGTCAAAGGACGTTTCCCGCCTCGTGGACAGCAAGGACAGGGTGCGCTCCCTGTACGAGACCGCGAAGGACTTCGGCGCGGACCTGATCCTGATGGGCTCTCGCGCGAAGACACCGAAGGGCCGGTTCCGCCCGTCCAGCGTTGCGGACGAGATGATGCGCTCCTGCCCCGTCCCGCTGGGGCTTGCGCCACGCGGAGTGAAGCTCTCCAAGAAGGGCATCACCCGCGTGACGTACGCGATCGTGGCGGAGGACGACCCAGCAGAGCCGGAGTTTTCCGGCCTGGACTACGCCACCGCTCTGGCCTGCAAGTTGGGGCTGCCGCTGCGCATTATCGCGTTTTCCCCCACCGCCTACGAGAAGCACACGTCCACCTGGAACGAGCAGACGCTGGGCATGCTCGACCACGCCCGCGACTACGCGTGGGCGCTGGCGGCGGAGGTCGCGCCGGACGTGTGCGACACCTTCCACGTCACCAGCTCCGTCTCGGCGGCGAAGAGCTGGAAGCGCTCCATTGATTCGGTGAAGTGGAAAAAGGGCGACATCATGTTCCTGGGGACCCATCCGTCGCCCCAGTTCACCAGCGTGTTTGTGGGCACGCTGGAAGGCGAGTTCATCCGCTACGCCTCGGTGCCTGTGGTGGTGTGCCCGCACTCCCCGAAGGCGCAGTAGGTTGGGCTCCATGGAGCACCCGGAGAACGACCTTCACTCCCCCGCCGACCGTTTCTCGCGTATGCGGCCCGAGCCGCGCTCCTTCGACGAGCTCGCGGACCAGCCGGATCCGCTGGAGGTGGACCGGAAAAACCGCCGCTCCACCCGCCAGGCGATCACGTTCGCGATGAGCACGGTAGCCGTGACCCTACTGCTGGCGTTCATTCTTGCGGTGATCTCGCGCGCGCAGGGCGGTCCGCTTTGCGACGGCAGCTCCGCCTGGCTCTGCACCGAGTCCTGGCGCACGTGGTGGGCCGTGACCACCTCGATCCCGCCGGTGGTGGGGCTGTTGACCTGCGCGGTGATCACTGTGCGCAAGCTCAACCGCTACGAACGCTGGATCCCCTGGATCGGCGTGTTTTGGATCCCGCTGGTGCCGTTCACCATGGCGTGGTTGATTATCACGCTGGGGATTCTGGCTACGCAGTAGCGCGCTGGGCGCACTCCCCGCAGTACGGGTTGTTTTCGCGGCAGTCCTCGCAGCTCAAGTACTGGCGGCGGCACTCCGGCTCGTTGGCGCAGTTGTAGAACTGGTTCGTGGCCGCGCCGCAGTGCACGCAGTGGCCGAGCTGCACGTAGTCCGGGTCGCCCGGCGCGCCGAACTCGGTGTGCATGCGGTCGTCGAAGACGTACAGCGAGCCCTCCCACAGCCCCGAGTTGCCGAACTTTTCGCCGTAGCGGACGATGCCGCCGTCGATTTGGTAGACCTCCTTGAACCCGCGGTTGATCATGAGGCTGGAGAGCACCTCGCAGCGGATCCCGCCGGTGCAGTACGAGATGACGGGCTTGTCCTTCATCCAGTCGTACTTGCCGGAGTCGAGCTCCTTGATGAAGTCGTGGGTGGTTTCCACGTCCGGCACCACCGCGCCTTTGAACCTGCCGATCTCTGCTTCGCGGGCGTTGCGGCCGTCGAAGAACACGGCCTCGGGGTTGTCGGCCACCAGCTCGTTGACCTGCTCCGGGGTGAGGTGCACTCCCCCGCCAACCACGCCATTGTCGTCCACCTTGAGCTCGCCCGGCGCGCCGAAGGAGACGATCTCCTCGCGGGCCTTGACGCTGAGCTTGGGAAAGTCTTCTGCCCCGCCTTCGGACCACTTGAACTCGATGCCCTTGAAGTACTCGCGGGTTTTCTTGGCGTAGGTCTTGCAGGCGCGGATGTCGCCGCCGACGGTGCCGTTGATGCCGTCCTTGGACACGATGATGCGCCCAGTCAGCCCCAGTCCTTCGCACAGGTCCCGCTGCCACAGGCGCACCGCGTCCGGGTCGGCGATGGGCTGGAACTTGTAGTAGAGCAGGATCTTGCTGGTCATGCCTGGCAGTCTATGTCCACCCAGGCCAGCGGGGAAAGTTAGAGGTCGAAGGCTTTGAACGCGATAGCCAGCGGCACTCCCAGCGCTTCCCCGCCCTGCGTGGCCGCCCCGCCGACGATCTCCGCGCCGCTGGGGTGGTCCGGTAGCGCCTGGAAGTACGCCTCGTGGGCGTCCAGCGACTGTGCGCCTTTCTCCACGTGCCGCTGCTCCACCGCCACCGCGACGTCCGGCTCGTGGGCTCCGGTGACCAGCAGCGTTTCCGCCTGGTGGCGCGGGCCCAGCTCCGGGAAGAGGAACTCGTTGCCAGCGTCGCGCGCGGCGTCCACCGCCGCTATGCCCGCCACCCGGTGGTCCGCCTGGTTCAGGCCCCACGGGGCGACAACGCTCCAGTCCTGGGTGAGCACCACGGTGGGTTTGAAGGTGCGGATCTTTCCGGCGATGGCCTTGCGCAGCTCAAGGGTGTGTTCCAGCAGGCCGTCGGTGAAGTCGAGCATCTCCAGCTCCCCTGCGCCGACGATGTCGCAGGCGCGGCGTTGCTCCTTCGCGCGGATCTCGCGCACCTGCACAGGATCCCCGCCCGCGATGCCGTGCTCGCCGTGCGTGAGCAGCAGGTACGCCACCTCGATACCGTCTTCGGCCCATTTGGCCACGGCGGCCGAGGCGCCGTACTCCATGTCGTCGGGGTGGGCGACGACGGCGAGGACGCGTGCGCCGTCGCTAAGCGAAAGCTCCCGCACCTTAACCCCGCTTTTCCTTGAACGCGTGGGCGTCGCGCGTGTACACGCGGCGGTGGGTGCCCACCTTGTGGCCGGGCAGCTTGCCGTCGTCAATGAGCTTGACCACGAACGGGCGCGAAACGCCGAGCAGGTTGGCCACCTGCTGGGTGGTCATCTCCTCGTCCGGTTCGGGCGGGCGCACCAGGCGGCCCTCCGCGAGGTCCTCGAGCAGGTCACGGACCCACACGGCGGTCTGTTTCGGCAGCGTGACGTGGTCTTCTGCGCGCGTGCGCGCCACGGAAAGGTTGTTGTTGAGCTCTGCTAATGCGTCTTCCACCGGCGATTGCTGTTCCCGCATGTGCTCGACAATAAACTACAACCGAAACGAGCGCAATAGTTAGTGTTGGAAAACTTAGCGTTTGTGGTACAACGCCTTGCGCCAGTACTTCGGCTCCGAGGTGGCCAGCACGCCAAGGTTGCGGAAGATACCCTCGTCTACGGACCCCAGAATCGTGGTGATGTGCGCGTCGCACCCGCGCAGCGACTTCAAATGCTCCAGTGCCAGCGCCGCGTCCGGGTTGCCGGACGCCGACACGGACAGCGCGATGAGCACCTCGTCGGTGTGCAGACGCGGGTTCACCGAGCCCAGGTGGCGGGTCTTCAGCGTCTGGATCGGCTCGATGGAATCGGGGGAGAGCAGGTGCACGTCGTCGTCGATGCCGGCCAGCAGCTTTAAGGCGTTGAGCAGCACCGCGGCGGACGGTCCGAGCAGGTCGGAGGTCTTGCCGGTGACGATGCGCCCGTCCGGCAGCTCCAGCGCCGCGCCCGGCTTGCCGGTGCGCTCCGCCACCTCGAGCGCGGGCGCGACCACCACGCGGTCCTCCACGGAAAGGTCCGCCTTGCGCATGACGTTGAGGTTGCGGTCGGAGATGGTGGAGTCGGCGTCGGCGCGGCGTTCGTCCACAAGCGCCGCGTAGTAGCGGCGGATGATCTCCTGCTCGGCGGCGTGGCGACACGCGGCGTCGTCGGAGATGCAGTAGCCCGCCATGTTCACGCCCATGTCGGTCGGCGACTGGTACGGGTCCGCGCCGGTGGCCTCCCGCAGCAGCGTCTTCAGCAGCGGGAAAACCTCGATGTCGCGGTTGTAGGAGGAGACCTTCTCCCCGTAGGCGTCCAGGTGGTACTGGTCGATGACGTTGATGTCGTCCAGGTCCGTCGTGGCGGCCTCGTACGCCAGGTTCACCGGGTGCGACAGCGGCAGGTTCCAGATGGGGAACGTCTCAAACTTGGCGTAGCCAGCGTCAATGCCGCGCTTGTGCTCGTGGTACACCTGGGAAAGGCAGGTGGCCAGCTTGCCTGAACCGGGCCCCGGCGCGGTCATGACCACCAGGTCGCGGGAGGTTTCCACGTAGTCGTTGCGGCCGAAGCCTTCCTCGCTGACCACTTTCGCGGTGTCGTTCGGGTAGCCCGGGATCATGTAGTGGCGCGCCACCTTCAGCCCCAGCCGGCCAAGGCGCTCCACGAACGCCTCCACGTTCTGGTTGTGGCCCTCCAGCTGCGTGACCACAACGTTTTCCACCAAAAACCCGCGGTCCCGGAACACGTCGACAAGCCGCAGCACGTCGTCTTCGTAGCTGATGCCCAGGTCAGCGCGCATCTTCTGGCGCACCACGTCGCCGGCGTTGAAGCAGATGACAATCTCCACTTCGTCCTTGATCCGGTCCAGCATGGCGATCTTGTTGTCGGGCGTGAATCCGGGCAGGACGCGGGAGGCGTGGTTGTCGTCGAAAAGCTTGCCGCCCATTTCCAGGTACAGCTTGCCGCCCACCTCCGCGCGCCGTTCCTGGATGTGCTCGGACTGCATTTGGATGTATTTTTCGCGGTCGAACCCGATCTCGTACGGCATGGGTGCAATAGTACAGTCAGCGACCGTGCCTGAGGGTCATGTCATTCACCGGCTTGCGCGCCGCTTCAACACGGATTTCCGCCCCGCGCCGGTCTCCGCGAGCTCCCCGCAGGGGCGCTTCGAGCCTTCGCTTATCGACGGCACTCCGCTCACCCACGCTGCAGCCCACGGAAAGCACCTGTTTCTGCATTTCACGGACGCGATGGTGCACGTGCACCTGGGGCTGATCGGGAAGTTCTCCTTCGAACCGGCAGACACCCTGCGCGGCCAGATCCGGCTGCGGCTGGTGCCGGACGGGGGAGCAGGGGAGATAGCCGCCCACCTGCGCGGGCCGCAGACATGCGCCTACATCACCCCGGCGGAGCAGCAGGCGATTCTGGACGCAGCCGGCGAAGACCCGCTTTCTCCGTCCGCGGACCCAGACGCACTGTTCGAGCGGGTGCGGCGCTCCCGGCGCACCATCGGCTCGCTGATGATGGACCAGGCCTACTTCGCCGGTGTGGGCAACATCTACCGGGCCGAGCCGCTGTTTCGCCAGGGCATCTCCCCGTTCACCCCGGGCCGGGAGCTGGGCCGTGAGCGTTTCGACGCCATCTGGGCCGACCTGGTCGCGCTCATGGCCGACGGGGTGGCCACCGGGCGCATCGACACAGTGCGCCCCGAACACTTGCCCGAGGCCATGTCGCGCGCCCCGCGGGAGGACGACCACGGGGGAGAGGTCTACGTCTACCGCCGCACCGGCGAGCCCTGCTACGTGTGCGGGCGCTCCGTCGAAAAGCAGCAGTTTGAGGGCCGCAACCTGTTCTTTTGCCCGTCCTGCCAGGCACTTTAGGGCGCGGGTAGGGTGGTGCGCATGCACGCCACGACTTTCACCGCAGACCAGGTCCGGGCCGCGGAAGCACCGTTGCTGGATTCCCAGTCGCACCCCGACGAGCTCATGCAGTCGGCGGCACACGCGGTGTTCGAGGCGGCGAAGGCGATGCTGGCTGGAGGATCAGGCGGTTCGAGCGGCCGCGCTCTCGTGCTCGCCGGGCCGGGCGGCAACGGCGGCGACGCGCTCTACGCCGGTGCCGAGTTGCAGCTCGCCGGCCACAACGTGGATGCGTTGCTGACTGCCGGACACGCCCAAGAGCGGGCCCTTTCGGCGCTCACCAACGCCGGCGGCACTGTGCTGGAACGGCTGCCCGAAGGTTCCGCGGAATACGCCCTTGCCATCGACGGCATCACCGGCATCGGCGGATCCGGCGGGCTGCGCGGGGAACTCGTGGACGTGGTTGCATGGCTGCGGGGCGTGCAGGTTCTGGCTGTGGACGTTCCCTCCGGCGTGGATGCAAACACCGGCGTAGCGGGTGAGCTGCACGTTTCCGCCGATGCCACCGTCACGTTCGGCGGGTGGCGACGCGCCCACGCGCTTGCCCCGGAGTGCGGGGTGCAGCTGCTCGCGGACATCGGCCTGCCGGGGCGCCCGCTGCACAGTGCGCTGTTGGAAACCCTGCCCGAATGGGCGCATGAGGGACCCGCACTAGTGCTCGCCAACCGGGCCGTGCCAGGCCCCGGCCATTGGCCCAGTAGTCTCACCCCGCTCCGTGCCGCGTCGGTCCGCCCCGTCGAGCCGGGCCCTTACGACGACAAGTACAGCGGGGGAGTAGTGGGCGTCCGCGCAGGTAGTGACGGGTATCCGGGTGCCGCGCTACTCGCCGTGTCTGGTGCTGTACACGCCTCGCCGGCAATGGTGCGCTACGCCGGTCCGCAGGCCGCTGAGGTGGTGCGGGCACATCCGGAGGTCGTCGTCACGCAAACGCTCGAGGATGCGGGACGGGTGCAGACCTGGGTGTTCGGCCCTGGCGCCGGCACCGACAAGGCGGCCGCCGCTGAGCTCTCCTGGATCTTGCGCCAGGAGGTGCCAGTGCTCATCGACGCCGACGGCCTCACCCTCCTCGCCGAACACCCTGACCTGCGCCAACAGGTGGCCAAACGGCAGCAGACTACAGTGCTCACGCCCCACGACGGCGAGTTCGCGCGCCTCCAGAAAGCGGCCGGAGTTGCCGCGGGAATCCGCTTCGAAGAGACACTCGCCCTCGCTGCAACGCTGCGCGCGACCATCGTGCGCAAGGGCCGAATCACCCTGGTCGCGCCGGAGGACGAGCCGCACCTGATCCACGCCGTCGATGCCGGCCATTCTTGGGCTGCGACACCCGGCTCCGGCGACGTGCTCGCTGGCATCATGGGTGCGCACCTGGCGCTGGCTGCGGCACGCACCCCATACGCCGACGCCGCCATAGCCGCCACAACCACCGGGGCGGTGACCGTCCACGCGCTCGCAGCGTCACTCGCCGCCGAGACCCCGTTTGGCCCCGCCACCGCGCCGGCTAGCCGCATCGCCGAATTTGTCCGCCCCGCGACCGCGCAATGCACCCGAGGCACCCATGCTTGACGCAGTCGTTGTCGGCGCCGGTCAATCCGGGCTAGCCGTGTCGTATTACCTGCGAAAATACGGCGCTTCCTTTGTCGTGCTGGACGCCTCCGACGAGCCCGGCGGGGCGTGGCCGCACTACTGGGACGCGCTGACTCTGTTCTCCCGCGCGGAGTTTTCTAACCTGCCCGGCTGGCCCATGCCCCACTACGACGGCTACCCGCCGCGCGATCACGTCGTTGAGTATTTGTCCGACTACGAGCAGCGCTACGACCTGCCCATCCGACGAGGTGAGCGCGTCAAACACGTGCTTCACGACGGCTCCGCTTTCCACCTCAACGGCCACTCCACCCGCAATGTGGTGATGGCCACCGGCATCTGGTCCGCACCGTTTGTGCCCTTCATCCCCGGGTCGTTCGCGGGGGAGCAGGGGCACTCGGCTCAGTATCGGCGGCCGGAGGATTTCGCCGGGCAGCGCGTCGCTGTCGTCGGGGGCGGAAACTCCGGTGCGCAGATCGTCGCGGACCTCGCACTCGGCGGGGTGGACGTGCAATGGTTCACCCGCCGACCGCCCGCGTTCATGCCGGAGGATGTCGACGGCGAGCAGCTTTTCCGCCGTAACCGCGAGCGCTTCGTCGCCATCTCACGCGGCGAGGACGATCCCGGAGGCGCCGATTTCGGCGGCGACATCGTCCTCGTCCCCGAAGTCCGCCGGGCCCGATCACTCGATCTGCTGGACGCCGAACCCATGGTCGAGTCGTTGGACGAGCTCTCGGATTTCGACGCCCTGATCTGGGCCACCGGCTTCCGCCCCGCACTGTCTCCCGTGCGGGGGTTGGAGCGCGGCCTGGACACGCCCGGCCTGTTCGTCCTGGGCTTCGACTCGCTCAACGGCCCCGGCGCCGGGACCATCGGCGGTGTGAGCCCCTTCGCCCGCGACATCGCCCGGCGCATCGCGAGCAAGGGCTAGCGCGTCCGCCCCATAACCGCGGATCCAGCTATCAGGTCCTCAACAATCGCTGTTTTACGCCGAATAGCTGGGCCCTTGTAGCTGGAAACAGCCCACCGACCCAGACATCCCGGCTCGAATTTGGTGGGTGCGGACCAATAGTTGGTCCCTGCTTGATTGTCCACAATGCGGAGTTGTGGAGTCCGCAAGCTCAGCACCGATGACACCAGCATCGAAACCGCCATCCGCGCCTTGCTCCTCAAATCGTTTGTCCGCAACCAATAGTTGGCCCACCTCCAGTTGTCCGCACTGCGGAGTTGCGGAGTCCGCAAGCTCGAGCAAAAGCACCGCACAGATGCTGTGACCGCCCGCCCCATAGCCGCGGATCCAGCTATCAGGACCTCGACAATCGTCGTTTGGGAGCGCGGACAAAAAGTTGGAGTGTTGGGGGCTGGAAGGTATTCCGATGCCCGCAGGGTTTCCATCTGATATCCGCGATGGTGCGGTTGAGAGGTTTTTGGCTGGGTCGTCTGCCCGTGAGGTCTGCGACTGGGCTGAAGACGTATGTGGTCGCCGACCGTCGGTGGCCACGGTCGGCAACTGGGTTGCAGCCAGACGTCGCGGCCAGTTGTTTGATGGCACGCGACGCGCCTACGACGCTGAGACCATCGCGAAGGTTGTCGCACGCAGGTTGACCTCGCAGGCGACAGTGCGTGACATCGCTGTAGAGTTCGATGTCCACGACACCGCGGCGCTGACCTGGACGAAGCGGTATTGGCCAGACGATGACGAACGTGATTCGGCAGCGTCGATGACGTTCGACGAGGCGTTTGCGGTGACAATGGAGCGTGTGAGCAAACACCGCAAAGTCCAACGCAACCATCAGCAGCAGCGAGTCGATGAGGCAGCCGATGCGAAAAGGCCACCCCGGCCGGTCAACGAGTGGCTGCCAGGGCCTGGGCCGATAGACGATATCGCTGATTTACCCAGTGACATGGACGAGCTGAAAAAGCTCGTTGTTGAGATGCGCGACCGGGAAACGGTCAAAGACGCCATTATCCACGTGCTCATGAGCGATGGTGAGCCACGGGGAAAAGACAACGTCCGCGACGGTGAGTCGCGGGGAAAAGACGACGTCCGTGACGGTGAGCTGTCCACCGCGGCGAAAGCCGCTGTGGTGGTTGCCCTCACGGACGCCCACGGGTTTTCCATCGCTCGAGCATGCGCGGTTGTCGGGATTGCGCAGTCGACGTTTTACTACCACCGACACAAACACACGCAGGTAGTGCAACAGCGCGAACAGCGCCACGCTGCACTCAAACCGCTGATCTTGCAGGCAGCCGCCGAATCCGGGCAAAGCTACGGCTACCGGCGCATCCACGCCTGGCTGAAGATCATGGGGCATACGGTGTCGGAAAAGATCGTGCGCACCCTCATGAAAGAGCTTGGGTGCCGCCCACCGGCGAAGGCGTCTGGCAAGTACTCCTCCTACACCGGTGAAACCGACCACAAACCGGCAAACCTGCTGCTGATCACCCCACCCGACAGCAGCGACGGGGATGCGGAT
This sequence comes from Corynebacterium sp. ACRQP, assembly GCF_022345915.1. Lineage (NCBI taxonomy): Bacteria > Bacillati > Actinomycetota > Actinomycetes > Mycobacteriales > Corynebacteriaceae > Corynebacterium > Corynebacterium sp. ACRQP. The sequence goes on from NZ_JAKRMZ010000019.1 coordinate 35,378, forward strand.
TCGGATGTGGCCCGGCCGGTTGTTGCACCGTCGCAGTATTTCATCGACCACGCCGACACTCAGGGGCTGACCCACGATTTCCACGCGGATGCCCCGTGGGAGAAAATCGGCACCGACGTCACCGAAATCCACTGCCCAGACGGCAAACTATTCCTGTCGGCAGCGATCGATTTCTACGACGGGATGCCGATTGCGGTCACCATGTCGACGTCGCCGAATCACGACCTGGTCGCTGAAATGATCGCGCGAATCGACGAGGTCAAACCAGACGGTGCGCAACCGATTATCCATTCCGATCGTGGTGGGCTCTACCGCAGTGAACGCTGGGTCAGTCTGATTACCGACCACACCCACAACATCTTGGATTGCCCCGACTGCGAGGCCGATACATGGTGCGGCAACCGGTGGCGCTACATCCCGTCACTGTCACGCAAGGCCACCAGCGGCGACAACGCGCGCACCGAAGGCTTCTTCGGCACGATGAAACAAGAACTGCTCAAAGGCAGGCCTGTGGTGTCAACGATGACGGTGGCGCAGATGCGCGACTATATTGACACCTACATCGACTTCTACATCCACAGACGATTGAAGTCGACACTCGGCGACGGCTACACCACCATCGCCGAACACCGACAAGCACTGAGTGCATAACAACGAGACAAAGTCCCCCAAACGCACTCCAAAAATTTGTCCGCATCCCCTTTTATGCCGAATAGCTGGAACCTTGTAGCTGGGAACAGCCGACTGGACCTCGGCCCCCACAGTAGCCGGGCCCCCGGCTGCCGCCCCCTTGACCCGACCAGCTACCGCAAACAGCAGAAACCGCAAAAGAGAACGCCCCCCCGACAGCCACCCCAGACGCATAAAAAACGTCGATACCTTTGAATTACAAGCGTGTAACTTACCCACTGACAAGCGCAAATGCCCCTTAAAGGGCGTATCAAACCCCAAAACTTACCTTTTATTTTGCTTAGAAAGTTGAGTTAACGTTCCGGTAACCTGCACTTTCCCCGAATTTAAACGGGTCGAGCCGTTTAAGAGAGCCACGTCACCCCTCTCTCGGATACTGAAATGTTGTTCCTCTGCGCTACGCTATCGGTATGTTAAAAAATCGGAGGATAGCAGCGCTCACATGCGCAGTCGCAACTGCAGCGGCCGCGTTTGTCGTGCCTTCCGCCGGTGCAGCTACCGTGGGCGAACCCAGCGATGGCGTGTGCTCGCTGAAGGTGAATGACGCTGAACGTAAGTACATTGATTCGCTCGACCGCAGTGTCGGCGTCGGCGCATCTGATGAGCGGGCCCGCTGGGCGTCCGCGTTTGAGCAGTTGTACCCGGCTGCTCCGGACACCGTCGCACCGTTTTTGGAGTTGTTCACCGGCTCGTACGTGACCTACTTCAACAGCAACCTTGAGGCCAACATCGAGAACTGGGCTCAGCGAGTCGCTGAGGACACTGGGGCGGACATCGATTCTTCCCGCGCGTACTTCACGCAGGTGTGGAATTCGGCGGCGGTCAGCGACCACCAGGCGTTCGACATGACCAAGTACTGGAACATCATTGATACCGCTGTGAGCAACGGCGAGATCACTGTGCCGGCTCGCGACGGCTTCGCGGAGTTCGCGTTGATCCCGGACCGCGAGGGGCTGGTTGAGCAGCAGTCTCGCGATTACCCGGCCATGCCGAAGGACCAGGTCGAGGCGTGGGTTGATGCGTATGAGCAGCTGCCGGACGTGAAGCAGGCTCGTCGTGTGGCAAGGTTGATGGTGGCGTTCGAGGAGGCTCGTCAGACTTGTGCCAAAGGTGGCGGCAACGCACTGCTGCCTACCGACGGCCCGAACCCGGACGCCCCGACCACCACACCGACGACAAGCACCAACGCGGTTCCGAGTGGGCAGGAAGGCAAGAGCAGGGACACAGTGACTCACACGGTCACCAACGGCAACGTCACCACTTCGGTGACCACCGACACTTTGACCAGCCTGACCGTATCCCAGACCACCCACAGGACTGAGCAGACCATGGAAGCCGCGTCCGGCGGCTCTTCCGCGAGCACGGGTACGATCATCGGTGTGATCGTGGCGATCCTGGTGGCCCTTGGCGCCGCAGGCGCAGCGTTTGCGCTGTCTGACCAGTAGCCGTATCTTGGCTCGGTGCGAAACACGCAGCAATCTCCGCAGCAAGCAGCGAAGTTCCCCGTCGTCCCGCTGACGGCGATGAGCTTCGCTGCTTTCGTGTACGTCACGTTCGAGATGTTCGCCATCGGCCTGATTTCTCCGATGGCGCGGGACCTGAACGTCTCTGAGGGCCAGATTGGCCTGCTCATGAGCGTCTACGCCGGTCTGGTCGCGGTAGTGACCATTCCGCTGATGCACGTCACGCGGAAGGTGAACAGGCGCTACCTGCTCATCGCCACCCTGGTTTTCCTGCTGGGCGGCATTGTCCTGCAGGCCACGGCCACGAGCTACGCCACGCTGGTGGCGGGGCGTGTGACGGCGGCGTTTACCCACGGGTTGTTCTGGTCGCTGGTCAACCCGGTCGCCGCGCGTATTGCGCCGCCGGGGCAGATGGGCAAGGCGGTGGCTGCGGTGTCGTTCGGGTCCACCCTGTCGATGGTGGTCGGCTCGCCGCTGACCACGGCGATGGGCTCGGCGATCGGCTGGCGCGCTTCCACCTGGGTGCTCGGCGCCGCGGTGGTAGGCGCACTGGTCATGATGGTGATTTCCCTGCCCAGCCTGCCCGCGAAGCCGCCGGCCCAGCAGGCTGACGCGCAGGCGACGAAGTCGGCCATTCCGTCTCTGGTCATCTACCTAGTGCTGGCCGTGATGGCGATCTTTGTCACCTTTACGTACCTGGCCCTGCTCATTGAGGCCACGGCCGGCCACCAGTTCGTGCCCTACGGCGTGGCGCTGTACGGCATCGCGGGCCTGGTCGGCGTGACCCTGTCCGGCCGCCTGGTGGATGCGCGCATGATCCGCCTCAACGGCATCGCCACTGCCACGCTGGTGGCCTCCGGCATCGCGGGCCTGCTCGCGCTGCACTACAACACGGGGATCGGCATGTTCGCGGTGATCGTAGTCTTCGGCATCGCCGCGGGCGCGCTGCCCACGGTGGCCACAACGATCTTCCTGTTCGCCGGCCAGCGCAACCAGGATCTGGCCAGCTCGGTGTACGTGGTCACGTTCCAGGTGGGCATCGCCTCCGGCTCGGCGCTGGGCGCCGCCACCGTGGACCTGGGCTACTTGGGCGGCACGCTGCTGTCGACGGCGGTGCTCGGCGCGTTGGCGTTTACCGTCATGGCCACCCGTTCGCGGTCCCTCCTGCGGTAGCGCGCGGGTTCCACGAACCGCCCGGCGGCCTCCAGCTCCAGGTAGCCGCGCAGAAACTCCGCGGTCTCGCCGGCGACAAACGTGCGCTGGCCCCACTCGGGCACGCGGAAGGTGCCGTGCGGCACGCGCACGAGGTCGCGGCCGCGCAGCATCGTCGCGCCGATTTCCTGCAGCGAGGTCACGATGAACGCCTCGCCCACCGCGTACGCGACCACGTTGCGGTCGAAAGCGCGCAGCTTATCGACGGCGCTCCGCCCCGCCAGCCAGTAGCCATCGCCGGCCACGAGGGCGTCGTCACGCAATTGCGGAAGAGTGCGCACCTGGGGTCCGCACGACGAAAGTCCCGCCCTGCGCTCGATTTCCCTGGCCAGCAGGGCGGGGTCGAGCGGGGCGGGGCCGGGAGCACAGTAGAACACGCGCGCCAGTTTAGGCGTAGGCGGGGGCGTTGACGCCGAGTTCGAAGACTTCGTCGCTGCTCTCGATCAGCGACCGGTCGTGGGTGACAAAACCGCAGGCGATGTTTCGCTCGGTGGTGAGCTGGCGCAGAAGTGTCACGATCTCCTGGGAGCGGTCGGCGTCGAGGGCGGCGGTGGGCTCGTCCGCAAGCAAGAGCGACGGCTCGCCCATGAGCGCACGCGCGATGCCCACGCGCTGGCGCTGGCCGCCGGACATCTCGCCGATGCGGCGGTCGCCCAGACCCTCAAGGCCGACGGTGGCCAAAAGCTCCTCCGCCCTCTCCTTCCGGGGACGAAGCCCCCGAATATGGTCGGTGACCAGCAGCTGGTCCCGCACGTTCAGCGCGGCGATGAGGTTTGCCTGCTGGAAGATCATGCCGATCTTGTCGCGGCGCACGTCGTTGTCCACGATCTGGCCGTTGAGCTTCGCGGTGCCGGAGTCCGGCTGAATCAGGCCGGCCGCCACGGAGAGCAGGGTGGACTTGCCGGAGCCGGACTCGCCCACGATGAAGGTCATCTCGCCGGGCTTGGCGGTGAACTCCAGGTGGTCCAGCACGGTGCGCATTTCCTGGCCGTCCTTGAATGCGACGGTGACATCGTTGAGTTCGAGCATTATGCGACACCTCCAAGAGCCGCCTGAGGGTTAACTTTCGTGATGTTGCGGGTGGCGATCAGGGCGCCGACCATGCCCAGGGCCCAGATGGCCACCGGGGGAGCGACCGCCGTGAGCGCGGTCAGGGAGAACGGGGCGCCGCCCTGCATGAGCAGGCCGAGGCCGAACGCGAGCACGCCGCCGATCAGCGCGCCGAGCCCCAAAATCACCGCGGCCTGGCCGAGGGCGTCCTTGAGCAGGTAGGAGTTGGACGCGCCGATGGCCTTCAGGATGGCCAGGTCGCGGGTGCGCTGCATCGTCCACACGGTGAGGAAGGCGATGATCACCAGCGCGGCGATGGCGTAGAGGAAGCCCTGGATGAGCTTCAGCGAGCCCTGCTCCGAGGAGTAGGCCGGCAGGCCGTCAAAGGCCTCCTTCAGGCTCACTCGGCCGTCGACGTCGTGGTCCGCCAGCAGCACCGAGCCGTCAGCGTCGGTGTGCATCGCCGCCTGCCAGAACTCCGTGGGCACCCACAGGACGGGGGAGTGGGAGAACGCGAGGTCCTCGCCAATCGCGCCGACGGTGATGTCGTTGCCGGCGACGGTCACGGTCTCGCCCTCGCCGACGTCGAGGGAGGGTGCGGCCACGGCTTCGTCGGAAAGCTTCTGGCCCCCGGGAAGCTCGGTGCCCTCCGGCAGCGACAGGATGGCCACGGCAGCGTCCTCGCCATTGCCCTTGGTCATAAGCATCTGGCTGGCGCCGAGCGGGGTGAGCCCGTCGCGCGCCTCGACGCGGGAGGTGGTGAACGAGATGTCTTCCGGGTCCTGGAAGACCACGGACTTCGGATCCAGCGCCTCCAGCGCGGAGGTGTTCTGCTTGCCCAAGCCGGCGGTCAGGCCCGTGAGCACGACCACCAGCAGCGTAATCAGCGCCACGGTGCCTGCGATCAGCCCGAAGCGCCCCTTGGCTGACGTGATTTCTCTGATTCCTACGAACATGGCTTTGATCCTGCCGTCGACCTGCACCTTCATACATCGCGCGGGCGGTTGAAATCCCGGTCAACCGATCGGTTGATCTACGCTCAGACGCATGTTGTCCACCACCCGCCTGCTGGATTTTCTGCGCGTGAGCCTGCACGTGCTCGTCGCCGTGCTACTTGCGGTGGGGCTCGTGGGGCAGTTGCGTAGCGACGCGCCGGTGACCGCCCTCGCCCTGCCCCTGGCGTTCGCCTGCGTGTACATGGCCGGCACCGTCTGGCACTTCCACGGCAGGGACTACCCGGCGTGGGCGCCGTACGCGTGGCTCGCGGTGGTGGCAGCGCTGTGGGTGGGACTGGTGCAGATGTCCGAGGAGTTCGTGTGGCTGGAGTTCCCGCTGGTCATGCTGGCCTGCGTGCTGCTGCCCGCGTGGTGGGAGCTCGCGGCCGCGGCGGCGTTTTTGGCCGTGGCGCTTTCCGCCACCGCACCGGGCGGCGGGCCCGGCGCGGTCATCGGCCCCACCATCGGCACCGTGCTGGCGGTGATCATCGTGCACGCCTACCAGGCGCTGCGCGCGGAGGCGGACCACTACCGGCAGATGGCCGAGGACCTCAAGGCCGCCCAGCGTGAGGCCGCGAAGGCCGAGCACGCGGCGGGCGTGGCGGAGGAGCGCGCCCGCCTGGCGCGCGAGGTGCACGACACCATGGCGCAGGGCTTGAGCTCCATCGTGCTGCTGGGCCGGGCGATGGACAAGCAGCTCGATGAAGGCGACCCGGCACGCGAGACGCTGGACGTGATCCGCTCCACCGCCTCCGACAACCTGGCGGAGGCGCGCCGCTTCGTCGCGGAGAACTCCGCGCAGCCGCAGGCCCCGAAGCGCGAGACGCTGCCGGTGCGCCTTGAGCGCCTGGCGCGCCACGCCCAGGACCGCCAGCGCGCGCTCGGCGAGCAGCTCGAGGTCCGCGTCCAGGCCGTCGACCTGCCGGAACCGTGCGCGTCGGTGGCGGAGCGCGTCGTGCGCGAGGGCTTGAGCAACATCGTGCGCCACGCGGGTGCCTCGTCGGCGGTGGTGACCGTCGATAGGCTTGGTGCGACCGCAACCATCGACGTCTTCGACAACGGCCGCGGCATCACCGGGCCCGAGGGCTACGGCCTGAAGGGGCTGCGGGCGCGGGTGGAGGAGGTCGGCGGCGAGCTCACGGTGGAAGGCAACGTCCTCGCCGCAACCCTGCCTGTGGAGGAGAAATGACGCTGAACGTCATGCTTATCGACGACCATCCGGTCGTCCGCGCCGGCCTGCGCGCCGTCCTCAATTCCTTCGACGGCGTGGAAGTCGTCGCCGAGGCCGCCGACGGCAACGCCGAGGTGCCCGAGGGGGTGGACGTGGTGGTCTCCGACATCCAGATGCCCGGCGCGGACGGCATCGCGCTGACGCGCCGCCTGGTCGCCGCCGGCGGGCCGCCGGTGTTGATCCTGACCACCTACGACACCCAGGCGGACGTGGTCGCCGCGGTGGAGGCAGGGGCCATGGGCTACCTGCTCAAGGACGCGCCGGAAGATGAGCTGTACGAGGCGGTGCGGAGCGCGTCGCAAGGCAAGAGGGTGCTCTCCCCGCAGGTGGCCAACGTGCTGGCGGACCGGCTGGTCAACCCGGCCGAGGCGCTGTCCGCGCGCGAGATTGAGCTGCTGCGCGCGGTGCAGACCGGCGCCTCCAACAAGGAAATCGCCCAGCAACTGTTCATCTCGCAGGCGACCGTGAAGACGCACCTGATCCACATTTATTCCAAACTCGGGGTGGACAACCGCACCGCCGCTGTGGAGGAAGCCCGGCAGCGCCGGATCATATAAGCTTGCCACCATGTCATTCATTGAGCTGAACGCGGGCCCCTGGCGCGGGGTCGCATTCCTCAGGGGCCTCGGCGGCCCCGACGACACCCCCGCAGGCTGCAAATCCTTCGCATGGCGGCACGACGGCACCGCGCGCCTCGGCGGCGTGCTCGAGCGCGCGCAGGTGCAGGTGCTTATCGACGCTGAAGCGGTCCCCGACAAGATCCAGCGCGCCCAACCGGACGCGTTTGGCCTGCGCAGCGTGACCACCGAATCCGCGGGCGAGGCCTTCGTCTTCGCCGGGCGCATGTTCGGCCGCACCGGTGCGGTGGAAACCGACGAGCCCTGCGTGGCAGCGCAGCTGACCATCGCGCCGGAGACCGAACTGGCGGTCACGGTCTACGAGGAGTTCGAGTACGCCGTGGTCGCCCCCGACGGGGACATCACCGTGAACAACACCCCGGTGCCGCCGCACTCCGCCGGCATGCTGGACGCCGGCCACCGCACCCTGGGGCTGAAGAACCGCTCCGAGAACATCGCTCACGTGCTCATCCTGGGCGGGCAGCCGGCTTAGCGTTTGCGGCGGGTTTTCGCCGAGAGATTTGCCACACCTTACGCATTCGCCCAGCGGGGTGTGGTTTCGCACTGCATAATCGCAGCGTGCTTTATATTTTCTTTGCCATTCTCGCCGTCATTGCCGTCGGCTACTTCATTGCCAAGAAGGTCCACGCGGCCTCCTCCATTTTCGCTGTCGGCGTGCTGCTGCTGATGATCGCCGCAGCCACCGGGCGCATTGACCACTCCACCGCGGACATCGAGTCCTCCGGCAACGCGTTCTACGACGAGCTGCTGATCATCGAGTCCCTGTTCAAGTCCCGCTTCGCCGGCACCGGCATGGCGATCATGGTGCTGTTCGGCTTCGTCGGCTACATGCGCCACATCGGCGCCGACGCCAAGACGGTGGTGGCGCTGTCCAGCCCGCTGCGCCGCTTCCACGGCTCCTACTGGCTCGTGCCCATCGGGTTTGCCGTCGCTACGCTGTTGTCCTTCGTCGTGCCTTCTGCCAGTGCGTTGTCGCTGCTGCTCGTGGCCACGCTGATGCCGGCGCTGATCGCCGCGGGGCTGACGCCGCTGACCGTCGGCGCGATCGTGGCCACCGCCTCCACCATCGCGCCGTCGCCGCTGGAGGCCGGCCTGATCCAGGGCGCGGAGCTGACCGGCATGACCGTCACCGAGTTCACCTTCGGCAACGTGGCCAAAGCCACCATCCCCGCGCTGGTGGTCATCGCGTTTGTGCACATGTGGTGGCAGCGCCACTGCGACAAGAAAGACCTGGTCAAGTCCGGTGCCGGCGCGTCGGACGCCGAGCTTGAGGCGGCCAAGGACAGCGAGTCCGAGCGCCGCATCCGCGAAGCCGTCGAGCGCGCCGAGGGCCTGCCCGGCTTCTACGCCATCCTGCCGCTTCTGCCGCTGCTGTTGATCATCGTCTCCGCCGCCTTGAACCGCCTGGGCGTGGTTTCCTTCGAGGCCGGCATCCTGCCGGTGACCGTGGTCTCGCTGATGGTGACCATGATCATCGAGGCCATCCGCCTGCGCGACGTCAACTACGCCACCGACTCCCTCCAGGAGTTCTTCAAGGGCCTCGGCGAGGGCGCGGCCGGCGTGGTCTCCCTGATCGTCGCCGCGGCCATCCTGGTGGAGGGCATCACGCAGATGGGCGTGATCGAGGCCCTGACCAACCTGGCTCAGGCATCCTCCGGCGCCGCCGTGCTGATGGTGCTGGTGTTCGTGCTGGCCACCGCCGCGATGGCGCTGCTCACCGGCTCCGGCGTGGCGCCCTACTTCGCGTTCTCCGAGATGGTGCCCGGCATCGCCGCCGATTCCGCCGTGTCCGCCCCGCAGATGCTCACCTCCATCTGGGCCGCCTCCAACACCATGCGCCAGGCCTCCCCGGTCAACGCCGCAGTGCTCATCGTCGCCGGTGCGCTGCAGGTCAACCCGATCGACGTGGTCCGCCGCACCGCCGTGCCGCTCGCCGCGGGCGCGGTGACTGCCGTCGTGTGCGCCTTCCTGTTCGTGGTCTAGTCCGTAAGGTTGCCGGTATGACCGTTTCAGTGCTCATGATCGTCGAAGGCACCTCGCCCGAAATCTCCCGCTGCGTCAACGTCGAGGAGACCATGACGCTCGGCGAACTCTCCCAGATCATCGACGCCTCCCTCGGCTTCACCGGCGCCGCCACCCACCTCTATGTCAGCCAGGAGGGCACGCAGCGCTCCGTCTTTACTGCGGCCCCCGGCCCCGGCGAGCACCCGGAAAGCGAGCTCACGGTCGCCGAGATGCGCCCCATGAACTACGTCTACGACCCGGCGGCCAACTGGAACGTCCACGTCGAGGTCTTAGGCCCCTCCAACATCGAGGGCCCTACGCCCATGCTTATCGACGCTGCCGGGCCCGACGTCGTCGAAGCCTGCTCGGGCCCAGAGCTGATGACCACCTTCCGCCACCAGGCGCGCCTGCTGGCCGCCGGCATCGAACCGGACTTGGAGACCATCACCCTGATGTTCTCCTACCTTCCCGTCATGCCGCCGGAGCGGATGCTCGACCGCATGACGCAGGCCGACCCGGTGTCCGTGGCCACCCGAATCGGCAACGTCGCCGAGGAGATGTTCTTCGACGAGGTCGCCGCCGCCGACGAGCACGGCGACGGCCCCGGCCTGGCCCAGCACTTCGACGACTTCCTCCAGTCCCGCCCCGACCTGCTCCAGATCATCGACATGGACCCGCACCCGGAGCGCAACCCCACCATGATCAACGCCGTGACCGAGTTCTTCGGCGACATGCTGGGCGGGCCGGACGGGGTAGACGTTCCCGACGTGCCGGGCTCCTTCGACGACTCCCTCGAACTCACCGGAGTAGTGGCAAAACTGTTGGAGCTTTTCACCGAGGGGGTCGCCCTGGAGCAGGGGATCCTGCCGCTCAGCACTGCGCAGGCAATCACCCACATCACTGAGATACCGTTTGCCGACGACGTCTCGGACGTGCTTGTCGAGTCTGGCCTGTTGAAAAAGCGCAGCGGCACCGTCACCCTCACTAAAGCAGGTAAAGAATACCTAGACAGCGATTTCCGCACGTCGTTCTTCAGCGTAAATTTCCGTCGCCTGTTCGAAGCGGTGGTGGGACGGGAGGACTGGGATGCAACGATCGAATGGTTCATCGGGGACGGTGGCGCCGCACCGCCGGAATCAATGGACTTCCTAATCCCCTGGCTTTACGCCTTCAGCGTTGTCGAGGAAATCCAGCCCGGGCGTTCCGCCCTTACCGCCGAAGGTCGTGAAATGATGCACGAGCATCGGGAGTTTTATCAACGAGGAAAACGCTACCGCTAGCCGCCCCCACTTCTCCCTCGTGGAATTAATTCACTAGCAGATGAACCAATCCCCGACACCGGACTCCGTGACCTGGGGAAAGTGAACAAATCAACCCTGCCAGGGAAACTAATTCACCCGCAGGCCGGTGGGCAGTGAACAAATTCCCAGCGGCGGGGCAGCGGCGGGGCAGCGGCGGGGCGGCGGAAGCCAGCCCCCTCACCCCACTACCAGGTATAGCCCCAGCCCGCCGGTGCCGAGCATCATCGCGGTCAGCAGAAACACGGCTGCGGCGTTGGGTGCGCTGCGCTCGTTGGCAAGCGCGGAGGCCTCGAAGCGGTACCCCCGCCGGTTCAGCGCCACGATCACCAGCGCGCCCGCCGCCAGCGCCACCGACGCCACCACGATCAGCGCCGGATAGGAACCCGCCCACCGCAGCAACGTCGCCGCGCAGACGAGCATGGCCAGCGCGGTGCGGGTCCAGCTCATGGCGGTGCGTTCGGCCTGCAGGCCGGGGTCGGCGACGGCGATCATGCGAGCAGGCTCACCGCCACAACCACCGCCGCGACGAACACCACCACGCACAAGACGGGGATGATGGCGGGGGCGGGCAGGGGCTCGTCGTGACGCAAAGCTCTCTCGATGCGCACCCACCGCACCGCCGCACCTGCGGAAATGGCCATGGCTATCAGGATGACAGCGGCGGCAGCGACCTTGCGCACGCCGGGTTCGATGCCGGGCAGCTCGAACGCCTCGAGCGCGATCCCGCCGGCCAGAAACGCCAGCGCGGTGCGGGTCCAGGCGAGGAAGGTGCGCTCGTTGGCCAGGGTGAATCGCGGGTCGGGCTCCCCGCCATCGGGGAAGACCCGCCTGGTAAACCATCCGCGCTCGCTCATGCGCTCAACCCTAGCGCCGCCCACACGGTGAGCACGACCGCGCCGGCCGCGGCGATGCACCACAGCACCGTTGCGCGATTGCTTCTCGACGTCCCTCCGGCCAACCCCGCACCCAGCGCCGCACCGGCGACGTTGCAGAGCACGTCGTCAGTATCGCTGTAGCCCCACGCGAACACATACTGTGCGACCTCGATGCCCAGGCTGCACACCAACCCGACCAGCACCGCGCGGGCCACCGAGCCGCGGTACGCGATGAAGCCGACCGGGGTAAACAGCGCGATGTTGCCGAACAGGTTCAGCCACGGCCCCCACCACACGCGCGCGTACTCGAAGGTCTCCAGCGGGTTCAGGCGGACCTGACTGAGCTGGTGCGCCTCCGCCGACCACAGCCCCGGGATGGAAACGAACGCCTTGCCCACCGTAAACGCGAGCACGACCAGGACAGTCACGACCACCGCCGCGGCGTGGGCGGCGGCGTTGTTGGCTTTGCTCGCTGTTTTCACCCGCCCCACCGTAGTGTCGGCCTATGCTGGCGGCCATGAACAGCAGCTTGATTGTCACTGAAAACGGCCCGGAGATCGTCGAGACGCAGGACGCCTACGCGGGCGAGGGCGACACCCTGATCAACGTGAGCCACTCGTCGGTGAACTACAAGGACGCGATGGCGCTGTCCGGCAACCGCGGCATCCTGCGCGAACTGCCGACGGTGCCGGGCATCGACGCGGTGGGCACCCTCGAGGACGGCACGCTGGTCACCGTCAACGGCCGCGGCATCGGTGAGCGCCGCCACGGCGGCTACACCCCGCAGATGCGTATCGACGCTAAAGACATCACCCGCGTGCCCGAGCGCTTCTCCGCGTTCGAGGCGGCCGCGATCGGCACCGCGGGCTACACCGCCGCACTTTCGGTCGCGGGTCTGGAACGCGTCGCACTTTCGCCTGTCGACGGCCCCGTGCTCGTCACCGGCGCCACCGGCGGCGTCGGATCCATCGCGGTGCAGCTCCTGGCGGCGCGGGGGTATGAGGTGTGGGCGTTGACTGGGCGCGTCGATAAGCATGGCGCCTGGCTGAAGGAGCTCGGCGCCGCTGAGGTTGTGGACCGCGCCGAGTTCGCCGAGGCCGGCAAGCCGCTGCAGAAGGCTCGCCTGGCCGGCGTGGTGGACACCGTCGGCTCCACCGTGCTGGCCAACGCGCTGTCGCAGCTGCAGTGGGGCGGCGTGGCCACCGCATGCGGCATGGCCGCCGGCAACGACCTACCGGCCAGCGTCCTGCCGTTCATCCTGCGCGGGGTGCAGCTGGTGGGCATCAACTCCGTCGACGCGCCGAATGAGCTTCGCGACGAGGCGTGGTCGCTCCTCGACGAGTCCGTAGACACCAACGCCATCCGCACCGAAGAAGTCGGATTGGACGGCGTTGAAGAAGTTGGGCGTTCGCTGCTCGATGGTGGGTGGAGCGGACGCGCCGTCGTTACGCTGTAGCTTCCTTGGGCACCGGACCGCCGGAAATCTGGCGGTACGCGTGCGCCGCGGCCAGCATGGTGCCGGGCATCGTGACAATCAGGCCGACGAAAAACAGCGCCGCACCAACGATGTTGATCAACCCGGCGAGCACCACGAAGCCCAGGATCTTCAGGTAATTCGACGCGCCAGCCTTGAAACCGGCGGAAATAGCGTTGCCGAACGAGCCGTTATTATCCGCCGCGTACCACGCCTGGAACATGAAAAACGGCATGACCAGCAAGCCAATCACACCCATGACAGCCAATGCGCCCAGAATCGGACGCAACAGGTTCCACATCTCCTCCGGGGTGACATCCTCAGCGTTGTCCGGCAGCGTGGTCGGATCGATGGTGCTCAGCGCGCCGAACGCGAGCACCATGAGCAGGATCATGGAGACAATAAAGGCCAGCACGCCGAGCAGCGCCGTCACGCCCAGCGTCTTGCCGTACGCCGGCGCCTTCGCGTCGTTGTACGTGAACTGCTTCACCAGCGTCTGCTGCAACGCCACGCCAACCATCCACGGCGCGAGCAGCAGCATGCCGATCGAGCCGATGGCTGCACCCGGGCCCGGCAAAAACAGGCCCAGCACCGCGAGCACCGTGTAGGCCACGCCCAGCGGGATCCACAGCTTGGCGTTGGCGAACAGCGCCTTGCCGCCCCAGCTCAGCGCCTCCATGACCTCGAGCTTGCCGGTGCCCTTCACGTGGAACCAGCCGTTCGACGCCGGGTCGTTGATCGGGTGCGGGGACACGCCGTCGCCGGGGGCGTTGTCAGTGAGCTGCTGGCCGTGGAAGCGCAACGCGGAGGCGCCGGCCATCGACGCCGCCGAGTTCACCTCGAACGCGTCGTAGGTGCTTTCGGTGTTCGGGCTGCTGTAGGCCGGGTAGTCGCCGGCCCGGTCGCCGGTGCCGCCGGTGCCGTTTTCCGGGTGGCTGCCTTCCGGGTGCTCCGGGTACGGCTCGTACCCGCCGCCGTTATAAGGGGTGGACATGTGTTTATCCTTCGTGTTGGTGGGTAACTTTCACTCGGGATGTTATCAGTCACACCAGCCACAGACCCGGGCGGCGGGCGGGTTTTGGGCGGCCGGGTGTCTGACAGATCACGGCAGCCGTTTGCGCCGACCTGGGGGTTTAAGGGCAGCCTGACAGATTCAGCCGCGATGTGTCGGCGCCGGTGCGGAATGGTGCGGAATGGTTCATCGCCGAGTGAACAACCCCGCAGCGGGCTCCGCGCGACCTGGGGAAAGTGAACTATCCGACCGCCCAAAGGAAACTAATTCACTGGGAGGCATCTGGCGAGTGAACTATCTTGCACCCGCCGCGCAGGCACCCGCCGCGAAGCCCCACGCCCCGCAGACCCCTACTTCACCACCAGGTTGACCATGCGGCCGGGGATGGCGATGACCTTGACCACGTTCTTCCCGGCGACCAGGTCGGCCACGCGCTCGTCGGCAAGTGCTGCGGCCTCGAGGTCGTCCTTGGAGGCGTCGGTGGCGACGTCGATGCGCGCCTTGACCTTGCCATTGATTTGGACGGGCACTTCCACGGTGTCGTCGACAAGCCATTGCTCCTCGAACTCCGGGAACGGTTCGAACGTGATGGTCTCGGAGTGGCCCAGCACCGACCAGAGCTCTTCGGCGATGTGGGGTGCGAGCGGCGAGACCATTTGCACCAGCGGCTCGACGGCGGCGCGCGGCGCACCGTTCGGGTAGGTCTTGGTCAGGTAGTTGACGTACTCGATGAGTTTGGCGGCGACGGTGTTGTCCCGCAGGTGCTCGTAGTCGTCGCGCACGCCGGCGATGGTGCGGTGCAGGGCCTTGGAGTCCTCGTCCGAAAGCTCAGTGTCCACCACCGAAGTCTCACCGGTCGCCTCGTCCACCACCAGGCGCCACAACCGCTGCAGGAAGCGGTGCGCGCCGACGACGTCCTTGGTCGCCCACGGGCGGGAGGTGTCCAAAGGCCCCATGGACATCTCGTAAACGCGCAGGGTGTCGGCGCCGTACTCCTCCACGACATCGTCCGGCGCGACGGAGTTCTTCAGGGACTTGCCCATCTTGCCGTACTCGCGGTTGACCTCGGCGCCGTCGTAGAAGAACTTGCCGTCCTTTTCCTCCACCTCGGCGGCCGGCACGTACACGCCGCGCGAGTCGGTGTAGGCGTAGGCCTGGATGTAGCCCTGGTTGAACAGGCGGCGGTACGGCTCCTGGGAGGTGACAAAGCCGAGGTCAAACAGCACCTTGTGCCAGAAGCGGGCGTACAGCAGGTGCAGCACGGCGTGCTCCACGCCGCCGACGTAGAGGTCCACGCCGCCCGGATCATCGGCACCGTGCTCGTCGGGGCGCGGACCCGTCCAGTAGCGCTCGTTTTCGATGTCTACGAATGCTTCAGCGTTCGTCGGGTCGATGTAGCGCAGCTGGTACCAGGAGGAACCGGCCCACTGCGGCATCACATTCGTGTCGCGCCAGTACTTCTGCTTGCCGTGGCCCAGGTCCAGCTCCACCTCGACCCAGTCGGTCGCCTTCGCCAGCGGCGGGGCGGGTTCGGAGTCGGCGTCATCGGGGTCGAAGGCGATGGGGTTGTAGTCCTCCACCTCCGGCAGCTCCACCGGCAGCATGTCCTCGGGCAGCCCGTGCGCCTGACCATTCTCGTCGTAGACAATCGGGAACGGCTCGCCCCAGTAGCGCTGGCGCGCGAACAGCCAGTCGCGCAGCTTGTACTGGATCTTCTCGGAGCCCCTCTGCCTATCGACGAGCCAAAGGATCGCCCGCTCAATAGCCTCACCCTTGCCCAGGCCGTTGAGGTCGAGGCCGTCCTCGTTCGCGGAGTTGATGTGCTCCGCGTCGCCGGTGAACGCCGCCTCGGAGACATCGCCGTCCAGCACCGGGGTGATGGGCAATCTGAAGACGGTGGCGAACTCGTAGTCGCGCTCGTCGTGCGCCGGAACCGCCATGATGGCGCCGGTGCCGTAGCCGGTGAGCACGTAGTCGGCGATGAAGATCGGCACCTCCTCGCCGCTGACCGGGTTCACGGCATACGAGCCGAGGAACACGCCGGTCTTTTCCTTGTTCTCCTGGCGCTCCACGTCAGACTTCGCGGCGATCGAGCGCAGGTAGGCATCGACTGCCTCGCGCGGGGTGTCGGTGCCGCCGGTCCAGCGGCTGTCTACGTCGGAAGGGTAGGAGGCGGTGACCAGCTCGTCGACAAGCGGATGCTCCGGCGCAAGCACCACGTAGGACGCGCCGAAGAGCGTGTCCGGGCGGGTGGTGAAGACCGTGATGTCGCCGGCGGGGGAGGCGAAATGCACGTCCGCGCCGCGGGAACGGCCGATCCAGTTGCGCTGCATGCTCTTGACCTTTTCGGGCCATTCGAGCAGGTCAAGGTCGTCGAGCAGGCGGTCCGAGTAGTCGGTGATGCGCATCATCCACTGGCGCAGGCGCTTGCGGAAGACCGGGTAGTTGCCGCGCTCGGAGCGGCCCTCGGCGGTAACCTCCTCGTTGGCCAGCACCGTGCCCAGGCCCGGGCACCAGTTGACCATGGAGTCGGAGAGGTAGACCAGGCGGAACTCGTCGATAGCCTTGTGCTTCTCCGCGGTGGTCAGGTCGCGGAAGTTGTGGCCGTCCTTGGTCTTGCGGGCGCCGGACATGAGGTCCTTGACCAGGTCCTCGATCGGGCGTGCCTTCTGCAGCTCCTCGTCGAACCACGCGTTGTAAATCTGCAGGAAGATCCACTGCGTCCACTTATAAAACTCCGGGTCCGTGGTGGCCACGGAGCGGCGGGGGTCGTGGCCCAGGCCCAGCATGGCCAGCTGGCGGCGCATGTTCGCGATGTTCGCCTCGGTGGTCACGCGCGGATGCGTGCCCGTCTGGATGGCGTACTGCTCCGCGGGCAGGCCGAAGGCGTCGTAGCCCAGCGTGTGCAGCACGTTCTTGCCCAGCATGCGGTTGTAGCGCGCATAGACGTCCGTGGCGATGTAGCTCAGCGGGTGGCCCACGTGCAGGCCCGCGCCCGAGGGGTAGGGGAACATGTCCTGGACGTTGAGCTTGTCTGTGGGCAGCTCCTCGCCGGTGGCAAGGTCGCCGACCGGGTTCGGGGCATAAAACGTCTGGTTGTCGCGCCAGTACGCCTGCCACTTCTGCTCAATGGTGTTGGCCAGCTCGGCCGTATAGCGGTGCGGGGTCGCCTCAGTCATGGTTATGCAGTGTAGTTAAGGGCATTTGGATGCAGGCGCCCGGCGCGGGGTCCGGGGCGGAGCAGGTTCTGGGTGGGCTCTCGGTGGGGGCGGGTTCTAGGTGGTTTTGTACGAATCGACAATTCAGACGAGCGTCCAGATTTAACACCGCAGGTAGAGAGCTTATGCACTGTTTCGCATGTAAACTTTTACAAAATCACAGATCCTGCCGCTCGAGTTCCGGCAGTCTCGACCCACTTTTCGTTGGCAATTACCAATAGTTGGTCTACCCGAAATTGTCCGCAATGCGGAGTCCGCAACCGCGCCAACGTACCGCGAGCCACACCGCTATGGTCGCAAATATGCAGCTCTACACCATCGGCTACAGCAAGAAGACCGCGGAGGAGTTCTTCAACATCCTCCGGGACAATGGCGTGAAGCAGGTCGTGGATATCCGGCGGCACAACACAAACCAGCTCGCCGGCTTTACCAAGGAGTCGGATTTGCCGTGGTTCCTCGACACCATCGCGGGCATCGGCTACTCCCACGAGCTAGCACTCGCGCCCAGCGAGGACCTCATGCGCGCGTACCGCAAGGAGGGCTTGCCGTTCGACGAATTTGCAAAGCAATTGCGCGCCGAATATGCCAAGCGCACAATGCCCAAGCTTATCGACGGCTCCGCCCTCCTCTGCTCAGAGCCCGACCCCGGAGTTTGCCACCGCTCCGTGGCGGCGGAGTACCTCGCCGAGCACGGCGACTTCTAAGTCGTGCACCTCTAGGTTCTAGCCCGCGAACATCTGCCAGATGGCCACGCACATGATCACGATGCCCAGCACGAACACGAACCAGGTTTCCGGCTTGTTGGCGTAGCGCTGGTAGTCCTTGGCGTAGCGGAATAGCAGCATCGGCACGATGTACACCAGGAAGGTGATGAACACGCCGCCGACCACGGAGATGAGGTCCAGGATCGAAGGGTTGAGGATGCCGGCGATCACCGTGGTGACAAAAATGAAGACGTAGATGCCCCAGCGCAGCTTCTTCGGGTCCATACGCTCAGCGACGCCAGGGGCCACGGCACGCACCAGGTACGTGGTGCCTTCCTCGGCGCCCATGACGTGGCCGAAGTAGGACGACGCAATCGCGCAGAGGGCAACGATCGGGGAGAGGATCGCCAGGAACGGCGTGTGGGTCTCGTTGGCCAGGTAGGACAGCACGGGGATGTTCTGCTCACGGGCGGCGTCCATGCCGTCGGCACCCAGCGCCAGGGTGCAGGACCACACGAAGAACATGGTGAACACCACCAGCAGGCCGGTGGTGATGAGCTCGGTCTTCGCCACGGCCTTCTTGGTGGACTCCAGGTCATCCGGGTACTTCTTCTGCACGTCCAGGGCGAACTGGGACATCGCCGGCATGTGGTTGAAGGAGAACACGAACACCGGCAGGATCAGCAGCATCGCCTTCCAGAACGGCACGTCGGACTCGTAGGAGCGGAAGCTGGCCAGGTCCCACTGGGGGATGAGGTAGAACGACACCGCGGCCAGCGCGATGATCAGGGGGTAGACCAGCAGGTTCGCAAAGGCCAGGGTGGCCTTCTTGCCCAAGGCGTAGGCGCCGGTGAGCACGCCGACGCACAGGATGGCCATGAGCCAGCGCGGTACCTCGGGGCCATGGAGCTGATTGACCACGAAGCTGTCCATGGTGTTGGTGATACTCACGCCGTAGATGAGCACGATGGGGTAGATGGACAGCCAGTACATCAGGCCCGTCATCAGGCCGCGGTTGCGGCCGGCGAGCGCGGTGACCACCTGCAGCACGTCCAAGCCCTTGACCGGGGAGGCGGCCACGATGCGGGCGTAGGTGCGGTGCGAAAAGAACACCATCGGGCCGATGAACAGGGTGATCAGCAGTAGTGGGAGAAAGCCGAAGCTGCCTGCGTCGATGGGGAGGAACAGGATGCCGGCGCCGACGGCGGTGCCGAACAGTGTGATTGCCCAGGACAGGGTTCCGCCGTCGGGGACGGTGCCGGACCGGTTTTCCTCCACCTGCCGCTTGTCGGCGCCGGTGAGGTGGTCCAAATTGAACTCTTTGCCCGCTGTGGTCAAAGGTACTCCTTAACGTATGAGTGTTTTAAGCCACACTGAATCATAAGGCACCGCGACGCGCAGCAATAACTGGGGAGACCACGGGTGTACACCACGGCCTCTTGCGGACAGCCGTCCAGGCGCAGGATATATTGACTATTGTTGTTTCCCGCCCCTGAACAGGAGTTTCCCATGAAGAAGTTCACCGCCGCCGCGGTTGCCGCCACGATGGCCGTTTCCCTGGCGGCCGGCCCCGCAGACGCCGCGTCCAACACCATGGCCGGCAGCAAGAACACTCCGGTGTGCAAGCTTGAACTCGACAGCATCGGCTCCAAGAGCGTCACCCAGGAAATCGTGGCGGAGAAGGGAATCGAGGGCGTGGAGCTGAACAAGCTCACCGGCATCCAGCGCACCGCCGCGGTCGTCGGCGAGGCATTCGGTTCCACCGACACCGCGGCGCAGCAGAAGGCCAACAACGTCCAGGCTGTACAGGCGTGCCTGGACGGCGAGGACTACAAGTCCGAGCCGCTGGAGGCGGGCATCAAGGGCGGCATCATCGCCACCGTCGTGCTCGCGGTGCTGGGCCTGATCGCGAACTTCGCGCTGCAGTCCGGCGCACTCCAGCTGCCCAAGCTCAGCCGCTAGGCGCGCTGCGCCCACTGAACTACCGGGTCGAGCAGCGTCAGGTCCACACGGTCCGTGTCCCGGCCGTAGCTGTCCACCATCACCTGCTCGTCCTCGGTGCGCTCGCGCTTGAGCCGCAGCGCGCCCACCAGCGCCTTCATCGCCCACCGGTGTGCGGTGGTCACGATCAATCTCCGGCAGCGACTTGATGAAGCGCACGCCCGGGTGGGAGGGCCCGTGGACGGGGGAGAGGACGACGACAGGGCCGCCTGTGGCGTCGAGGGTGGCGGGCAGCTCGCGCGCGACCGTGCCGAGACGGGCGGCCAGCGCCTCGGCGTACTGACGGGTGGAGCCGTATGTTACGCGGTCGTATCTAGTAACACCGTGGTGAGTATCGAGTAACGCATTGGTGAGCATCCAGTAACAGTCCGGGGGAGGATTCTGGTGACCGCGTGACTTCAGGGCACGCGGCGTTACCAGAGGAGTCTGATTGTGACTGACTACCGGGCGGTAATGGATCAAGTGCTCAAAGGCTGGTCTGTCCGCCAAATCTGTTCGAGTCTGCGGTGCTCGCACACCACGGTGCAAAAAGCACGCGATGCGCTGGTGGAACACAACATCACAACCCGTGAGCAACTTCGTGGGGTTGCGGATCATGAGCTGGTGGACTGGTTCGTCGACGGGCGCAGCCATGCTCAGGGCGATTTCGTCCCGATCGATTTCGACGCTGTCGCCAAGGCACGCACCGGGCGCAACAAGGTGACCCTGCAGGTACTGTGGGGCCGCTACACCGCACAGCCTGCGGACCCAGGCCAGCGGTATTACAGCTACGAGCGGTTTCGCCAGCTTGTGGCCCAACACGTTGATGCAGCTGGGCTGACCGCCAGGATCACCCATGCCCCAGGCCATACGATGCAGGTGGACTGGGCAGGCACAAAGATGCGGCTGTGTGACCCCACCGGCGGGCAAGGATCGAAGGTCAGTATCTTTGTCGCCTCGCTGCCGTATTCAGGCATGGTGTTCGCCTGCGCGTGCGCGGATGAGCGCCAGGACGCATGGCTTGCAGCTCATATCCGCGCGTTTGAGTACTTCGGCGGGGTTGCCGAGGTCATCGTGCCAGATAACGCCTCGACAGCCTCGAACGCGATTAGTGCCGCGGACAAAAATCGTCGGGTCAACTCCACCTACGAGGAGTTTTTGGAGCACTACAACACCGCCGCATTGCCGGCTCGGGCGAAACGACCCAAAGACAAGGCCAGCGTCGAAGCCGCAGTCAAGATCGTCACCCAAAACGTCATCCACGCACTCGATGGCCACCAGTGCGTCGGGATAGACGAGCTCAACGCGAAAATCACCGCCCTGGTCGATGGGATCAACGCTGCCACGCCGTTTCGCGGCAATGCGACGAGCAGACGCGCATTGTTTGATCAGTTCGAACGCGACGTGCTCACCGCGCTGCCTGCAACACCGTGGCAGCGCACCGAATGGAAACGCGCCAAAGTCGCACCCAATTTCCACATCAGAGTGCACAACGCGCATTACTCGGTACCGCACCAGCTGGTGGGCCGCACCGTGGATGTGCGCATCACCGGTGACAGTCTCGCCGTCTTCGACGCCGGGCAGCGTGTGGCCAGACACCAACTCGCGCGTGCCCGCGGGGTGTATGTCACCGACACCGACCACATACCGGCGAACCTGGGTGATACCCGTGGGTTGTGGACAAGTGAGTACTTCCTGCGCGAAGCCTCCAAGATCGGGCCGGCCACCCGCCAGGTAATTGCCGAGCTCATCGAAGCTAAAGCGATCCCTGCCCAGGCGTACCAAGCGTGCCGCAACGTGCTCAACAGAGGGTGTCCGATTCTTTGTGTGCGGGGGTTTGGTTTACAAGTAGTCCGCGAATCGGTCGGGGTAAGCCACGGCTAGTTGGTTGATGGCTTGTTTCCACCCGGTGGCTTTCGCTCCTTCAATATAGCCGTTTCAA